>NZ_JAWPOH010000014.1:0-79127 GCF_037671525.1 Methylobacter svalbardensis | reverse complement strand
CCAAAACATGGCAGCTGGTTAAATATGGCGGAAATAGAATTGAGCATTCTTTCTCGTCAATGTTTGGATCGTCGCATTCCGGACCAAGAAACATTAAAAAAGGAAATCGCAGCATGGCAAGAAAAAAGAAATGCTATTGTTCGACCTATGGAATGGCGCTTTACTAATGAGGACGCTCGGGTAAAGTTGAAGAAACTTTATCCGACATTACAAGAATGACTGAGTACTAGTAGTATATGTATAAAAGAACATTTAATACGCGTATTAAATCAAGACAGGAAAAACCCTAAAATGCATGACCCCCGTCTTATTTCCTATATTGAAAACTAACCCAGATCAAGTAATGCATTATTTAATTTCCTTGTTTTTTTTCATTTTTTTATTAAATGTTGCCGCCGCCGATGACTTTGACGACAAAGTTTCCAGCCGGAACAAAGCTGATCCCGTAGCGCAGCTGACATCTAAGGAACGGGCGTGGTTAGCGAATCATAAAAAAATCCGAATTGCTTTTGACGGCTCATTGCCGCCTTATAGCTTCATCAATGATTCGGGACAGCTTGAAGGTATTGCCATAGAAGTCATGAATACCCTGAGTAAGCGGCTAGGCATTCAATTTGAAACTTATCCCAGTACCAACTGGAACAAATTATACGAAGCGGCTGCCGCACATAAAGTTGATATAGTCGCTACGATGGTCAATCGACCGGATCGCAGGCAGTGGTTTATTTTCACACAACCCTATCTGATAAAATCCTTGGTTATCATGACCAAAAGAGATAATGTCACGATTAAAAATAAAACCGATCTTGTGGGGAAAAAAGTCACGCTGGTTAAGGGCTACCAATTTGTCGACCGGATTATCAAAGAATTGCCTTCAGCCACTCCCTATTTTGTAGACTCTATGCTGGACGGACTAAAGGCAGTCAGTGCGGAAAAGGTTGACGCAGCCATTACTTTTATGGCGACCGCCAGTTATCTGCAAACAAAATATCTTCTGACTGATCTGAAAATTGCAGCCTTCTATGATCTCAATAACGCCAATGAAAGCATTAACGAAAGCATCGCCGTACGTAAGGACTGGCCGATTCTGGCAGACATTTTACAAAAGGCGCTGGTTACCCTAAGTGAAGAAGAAATGCAGAATATCCACGCTAAATGGGTTCCCAGCATTAAACCCTCAATTGACTATGAACTGATTTGGAAAATTGTAGCGACTTTCATAAGTGTATTGGTCTTATTGCTGCTATGGATTGCCCGGGTTCGCAGACAAAACAAGAAAATCAAACTGTCAAAAACCGAAGTTCAGACCACCAACAAAATCCTGCAAGCGTTGAAAAGCGACCTTGAACATCTGGTCTTAAAGCGCACCGTCGAGCTGAATTCCAGCGAACATAAGTTCCGTAGTCTGGTTGAGAATCTGCGTAATGAATACTTTTTTTATCAGCGCGATTGCGAAGGCATGTTCACTTACATCAGTCCTTCAATAACCAATATACTCGGATACACGGTGGATGAATTTATGACTTATTATTATCAATATCTTACTGATAATCCGATAAATCTTAAAATTGATGAGTACACCAAACCGTGCAGCCAAGGCATACACCATTCACCGTACCAGCTAGAGATATACGATGCACAAAAAAATATCCACTGGCTTGAAGTAACAGACGCCCCTGTTTATGATGAATTCAGCAAATGCATCGGCGTTGATGGCATTGTGCGTGACATCACCTTACGCAAACAAGCTGATGATCGCTTAATCTGGCTATCTCATTACGATGAGTTAACCGGACTGGCTAATCGCAGGTTATTTACCGATCAGCTTCAACATGTCATCAGTATGGCGCATCGCACCAACGAGTCGGTTTCACTTTTTTACCTGGATCTGGATCGATTCAAGTTTGTCAACGACACTATGGGGCACGCTATGGGTGACGAAGTACTCAAAGAAACAGCCAGAAGAATTTCCTCCACTCTGCGTGATTCCGATATAGCCGCCCGTCTTGGCGGCGATGAATTCGCTCTATTGCTACCGGAAACCGATGCTGATGGAGCTGCGCCTGTTGCTGATAAAATCCTGGAAAAATTACGGGAGCCTTATATTTTTGATGATTTGGAATTTACTCTGGGTGCCAGTATTGGCATTGCACTTTATCCTCAAAATACCCACAGTAGCGAAGCTCTGGTTCATTTTGCCGATACGGCAATGTATCACGCTAAGCAGGGAAAGCTTGGGGTTTCCTTCTATGCCGAAAGCATGCAGCAAAAGAAAACAATCGTATAATAAAAGAGCTTCAAGGTCAGGTTAGCGCCCACTTTAGACTATCACGGTCGTGGTAATGTCCGGCTAAGCTCAACCGGTTTTTTCAGGTTCAATAGCCCGCACCCTGCCCTGCATATTGATATTCACTTTGTCCGGTTATTATCGAAATTTTAATCATTAGCCCGAATGCCTAACTCAGCACTGCACGCTTGTAATCGGCATAGCCGAATTTCACGCGCAGTATTTCTGTCTGAGCCCTCGGTTTCCACTAACGATTAACTACGCAATTGCGCCATCAGCTCTTCAGCCAAGCCTTTTACTTCACCCAGGGTAACAATAACCAGTCGCCCAATACCGTCATCAGAAGTTCTTACCGGTAGCCGCGTTGTAGGATAAAGCCTTCCGGCTGTCCCTTGCACCAGTAAGGGTTGGTTTTGCTCAGGCGTGTAAACCATGCCTTTTAAGCGGACCAGTTGTTTAGGATAGTGGGCGATCAGGTATTCCAGCATTTTTTGTAGTCGTTCCCACGGTAGCGGCTCAAGTTGCAAGGTGATGCTGCTAAAACCGTGACCGGGTAAATCGGGCTTTTCAGTATCCCGCAGTCGCCGAAATTTCTTCGGAAAGTTCAGCAGTGCATCGGGGTCAAGCGCACCTTGCACAGCGGTCAATCGGGTTGCGGCGGGGGCCAATTGATCCAGTCGCGCACTGATGCGTTCAATTTGTTGGACGGTCGCCAAATCGGTTTGCGTCATTACGATCGTATCTGCCCAGGCGCAAGCGGCTTGCGCTTCAGGAATGCAGTCAAAATGATCTTCATCCATAACCGCTGAAACGGTAGTAATAACGCCTTGCAAGCTATAACGCCGGGCTAGCCAACGCTCCCTTAACAAAATATCCAGCACCGGTTCGGGATTGGCGACGCCGCTGGTTTCGATGATCACCCGTTCGAACGGCTTATCCCCGGAATCCCAAGCCATGCGCAGATTTTTGAGTAACGGCGTTAACGAACCTATCACCTGACAACACAAGCAACCGCCCACCAAAGTTGATAACGGCATTTGATGTTCGCGCAGCAATTGTTGATCGATCGGTGTAGTACCGAATTCGTTAATGATGACCGCAGATTTGGGCGCATGACTCAATAAACGATTCAGTAACGTGGTTTTTCCGCTGCCCAGAAACCCGCTGATGATGAATACGGGTATGCGTTCAATGACTTTAGCGGATGTGTAATGATTCATGTTGTTTATTAATGAGAGTATTTAACGAGTGTGACTTGGATCGCCGTCTGACATACAAGATGAGGTTGTCTGCAATCATGGCTGATAAACTGTTCGTTATCAGCTTGTCTGAAACTAACATCTTCTACCTTGAAATTATTCAGGCTCAGATTATAAAAGAGGTCGCAATAGGCCTGTATATCACGTTTGATTGGGGCAAAGAAATTGCATGAGGTCGGGGGAGGCATTGGGTGGCAGTGATCGGCCATCAACTGCCGGTCGCGACTGGCGGCTTTGTGGCGATGAATATGGCAGAATGAAGAACAAGGCGGTCA
The DNA here is from genome assembly GCF_037671525.1 of Methylobacter svalbardensis. NCBI lineage: Bacteria > Pseudomonadati > Pseudomonadota > Gammaproteobacteria > Methylococcales > Methylococcaceae > Methylobacter > Methylobacter svalbardensis. The sequence goes on along the minus strand of NZ_JAWPOH010000014.1, from coordinate 75,306 downwards.
ATAAATAAAGCTCATGAAGTTAGGGTAACACTATGCTGTTGCAGCTATGATAGTCAATTTTTATCCGGTTGTTTTTGGCATGAAAAAATTGAATGGGCTATACTGAGCAGACATAAGAGCTACGTAAAGTAGCTATTAATAATTTTCATATCCAATAAATGAACATTAAAAGCGAGTTCTGATGCAGGTATATTTATGTTAAATCTTACAAATAAGTCGATTGCCCAAGCATTGTTTGTTATTGGATTCACGAAAGATTCGGCGATTCGGACAAAGCAGTTCGACATAGAAAAAGTGCTAGTACCATTGATTAGCAATCCATCAGCCAATACTAACCTCCCTGATGATTTCAATCCACAAGCACCACGAATCACGCTAAGACAAGGACAAATATCAGTCATCTTTTCCCAGATAACTGCCCAACTAACAATTGACATTGATAATAGTAATGGCAAGTCTATTGAAACAATTCGAGACAGTGTAGAAAAAAAAATCAAATTGTTTCAGAGTTGCGTGGATAAAATAATCCCTTTTGATCAGCAGCGTGAGCATGGATTAGTTGTTACCATGCTATATCCTGTGGATTCTGCCCAGGCCTCTGAAGGGGCTGTATCTGACCATATTCAATCTAAATTTTTTAAAATCTCTCCGTTAGGAACTCCTGCAAGTACGCAGTTTACTATTGGATATAAAACAGTGGATAATTATTTTTTTACATTATCTGTTGCACAATACCAATCATTCGTAGGTAATGTGTCAGAAAATCAATGGATTGACCTCAAGACACTTCCTGCGTCTGAATCAGGCATTGAATTGAAAATTGATATTAATAGCAGGCCCATGGCAAATCAACCTACTAATGTAACGAATGTTATTTTGAAAAAAGCGTTTAACTTTGTGATAGATGAGGCTGATGAGTTTATAGGGGTTCAGAAATGAGTCAATTACGTTCGCGCACACTTCAATCTGGCACTTCGTCGAGAATTGTGACGGAAGATTTTTTAGCTGATAATAATACCAATCAGGATATTCTTGTCCGATTTCAATTGGAAAATGGACTTAAGGCCATCACTGTAACCTCCACTAATACACAGATTATTCGAGATGGCCTGAATGCATACCATGGTCAACATGAACAAGATATTAATCTACTCCGTTCGGTAATTTTTTGGCTAAGAAATAACTTGGATTATGATGGTGTTTATACCGCGTTCTTGCTTGGTTGTTTATCAGAAGAGGAATTTGAAGAAGAATCAGAAAAATTCACTGTCTATGAAGAATTTGTCGACCCTATAAAAATTGCTCAAGATATTCAAAAAATGTACTCACTAATTGGAGTAGATTTTGATACTTCTGATTACGCTGGTTATTTTAAATGCTCGCAAGAGAATGTAATGGAGGGATTGAAGCTGCTAAAAAACAATCCTATTTTTATGGAAAAACTGCCTCAAAAAATAATACAGGAGATTGGTTTATGACCCTTGGATTAGGGGTTTGCTCGTCGATTGAGGGTAACAAGTTAAAATTGAGCACTAGAAAAATAAACCCTCAGCCATCACCGGTAGTTGATATAAAATCAGGCAAAAAAGTCTATAAGTTCAAATTGTCATATGATGGAAGTGCAGAAATTGTTGATCCACTTGATTCAAATGACCCAGCTGTTTATAGCACATCAATGTTAGACATTGGAGATAAAATACAGGGTAGTTCGATTGATGGCTGGACTGAGAAAGTAATAAAGCAAGGTGATATAGAGGTAGTAAACCGCACCAGCACACATAAAGGCTCTGAAATTGAAATTAAATGTCGATTTTATGCTCATGTGCAGACTGTGCACAAACATCACGCGGAGAGTGAGGACGTTCAAAAAAGGCACCCGGAAATTATCCAGGTCATCAACCCAGACCTAAAGAATCCATTCTAATCTAACACGAACCTCAGGGGTAGGTCTTGCAAAGCCGAATGATAACGCAAGACTTGCCCCCTGTTTTTCAGCGTACCCTATATAGCTAACCCCGTATTTGCGCTGTCAAACTTGTAGACCAAGAGCACAGCCAAAAAGACTATCCGCTCCAGGTTAGAAGTGCTTATGAAGGCGCGAACTATTTAATTCCGGCTATTCTGGAAAGCTGCTACAAATTCCTTAAAGTTTTTTGGCAAAACAATAAATAACTAGGGCCATAGGATGTGCTGAGCGAAAGCGAAGCGCATCAGTCGCGAGCGATGTGCCTGTTCGGCACATCCTACATGACTGCTTGTCTGAACGATAGTCAATTATGCAACACTAACCAGCCGCTCAAGCAACTTTTACGGAAGGCCTGTTTGGGTCGCTATGTTAATCTACACATAGCGATCCCTATGTGTAGTTCCGAACTATGTGTAGAGTACAGAACTCTGCTAGCTACCAAGTTCAATTTCATTGGCTTAGAAGCCAAGCCTCATCGTATTAACTTGACATAGTTTTACCGGTGTCCTGAAGTGAAAACTCACTCACCTCAGGAGGTTCTAATGAACTCTGCCAACCACCACACATTAATATGGCTTCTTGAAAGCCAATTAGCCCCCCACGTTGATGCTTTCATGCTGCACTTGCTTGACCACCGCTATGCATCAAATACTGTTGATAATTACCTTGCTGGTCTGACTCACTTTGCGCACTGGGTTAGCCAGTGCAATATTGATGTCAAAAGCATTGATGAGACGCTGATCCAACAATTTCTTGATGATCACCTGCCTCGCTGTAATTGTGAAAAGCCTGTATTCCACGACCGGAAAGATTTGCATGCAGCACTTGGGCATCTGCTTGTGCTGCTGCGTGCCAATGCAGTTATCGCTGATCCATCAATAGGTCTAACCCCTGTGGATGAGGAGTTACGACGATTCGATGATCATATGAATCACGTCCGAGGACTCGCGCCCAAAACGCGTAAACACTATCTTTCTATTATTCGTCGCCTTCTTTTGGGGCAGTTTGCCGACCAACCTGTTGTAATCAGTACTTTAGAACCCAACGACATACGCAAGTTTGTCGTCTGCCAGAGCGACCTTTGTCGGGTGACTGCCAGTATAAGTGCGCCCATCTCGGCATTACGTAGCTATTTTCGTTATCATGCCACCCTGGGTGATCGGGTACACCATCTGGTCGGAGTCACCAGCTTTCCAGCCAACTGGCAACAAGCGACGCTTCCGAAGACATTGAGCAACAACGAAGTCGATCGTTTATTGGCCGCTCTTGAGTATGACGGTACAGCGGCACGCAGAACGGCAGCCATCGTGCATTGCGCGCTTGATCTTGGCTTACGAAGCAGTGAGGTTGCTAACCTTGGGCTTGATGATATTGATTGGTGTGCAGCGACTATCACGCTACGACGGACTAAAGGTCGTCGTGAAGATGTCATGCCTTTACCTGCGGCAACCGGTCAAGCCATTGCCGATTACCTGAAGTTTGAACGACCACAAACCACTAACCGGGCAGTATTTGTGCGTAACGTTGCTCCACGAGACCAGTTGGTTGGCCCTGATCTCATTCGAAAATCGATACGCCAAGCTTATGCTCGCGCAGGATTGCCGTACACGCGGTCGCACCTTTTGCGGCACACCCTGGCCAATCGTTTATTGGCGGGCGGCAGTTCACTGAAAGAGGTGGCCGATGTCTTGCGGCACCGCTCGCTAAATACCACTCTGGTTTATGCCAAACTCGATAGCAGAAATCTTGCAGCGGTGGCCTTGCCTTGGCCTGGGAGTGCGTCATGACTGCACAAATCACGATGAAAACACATGCCGAAAATTACTTGATTGAGCGGCGGCGACTGGGCTTTGGTCTGCGTACCCCTGGCTATTCGGTGATCAGTTTTGCTCACTACATTGATGGGCTTAATAGCCAAGAACCGCTAACAGTCGAGATGATGGCGGACTGGGCCCGGCAAGACCAAGGCAACAGCGGTAAGCCATCCACTTGGGCGCGACGTTTGAAAAATCTACGCTCGTTTTGTCGTTATCTACAGCAATTTGAACCCCGTACCGAGGTGCCGGACGACAGTATCTTTGGTCGAATCGGCCAGCGCTTGGCACCGCACATTTATAGTGAGCAGGAGATCATTGATTTACTGGCAGCAGCCCGTAATCTGGGTTCATTTATTCCAGGATTACGTGGAGCCACTTACGAGACGTTGTTCGGCTTAATCGCGTCCACTGGCCTGCGAGTTTCCGAAGCCTTGCATTTGCTGGATACGGACGTTGATCTAAAGTGGGGCATGCTGACCATACGGCAAACCAAATTTGCCAAGTCACGTCAGGTGCCCATGCATCCGAGTACGGTAGACGTACTGCAGCAGTATCGGTCGCAACGTAATTTACACATCGAAGTATCCGATGAAACACCGTTCTTTGTCGGTACGCGTGGGCGGCATCTGGGTCATGCACTGGACTCACGCCAGGTTCATCGCGTCTTCATTGGCCTACGTGATCAATTGGGCTGGATCAATCGTGGTGCCCACAATGGCCCACGCATCCATGATTTAAGGCACACCTTTATCGTCCGCCGCGTACTGCTTTGGCAGGCTCAAGGACTGGATGTCGATCAGAAGATGTTAGCGTTATCCACTTATGTGGGGCATGCCATGGTGACAAACACTTACTGGTATCTCACTGGTATTCCTCAGCTCATGGCGGTGGCGGCAGAAAAGTTTGAAAGCTTTACGCAAATACCGGAGGTGAGTCATGACTGAAACAACAGCGGCAAAATTCGGTGCGCAGCCGCAACCTGAGGCTCACGGCCTTGCGTGTGTTTCTGAAATTCGCAGCACGGAGAGATGTGTCTTGCTTCTACGTCATTGAACAGGCGCTGGGTGTGCCAATGAAACGCTTCGAACGACCAATGCTGGGCTTCATGACCAGAGAGGAAATGTTGGCGGTGATAGGAGAGCCCGGTGATACTTGGACCTCTCAACGTGACCATCTGCTGCTGACCATGCTTTACAACACCGGAGCACGCGTCTCCGAAATCATCGGCGTTAAGGTAGGCGATGTTGTGTTGGGTGAATCCGCCTGTGTGCATCTGCGTGGCAAGGGTCGCAAACAGCGATCGACCCCCTTATGGAAGAGCACTGTCCAGGCAATCCGAGCCTGGCTGCGGCGCAATCCCAAGTTGGGTACAGACGCTGCATTACTACCTAACAGGGATGGTAATCCGATGACGCGTTTTAACGTCACGCAACGCCTAAACATTGCAGTAGCTTGTGCAGCCAAGACATATAGTAGCCTCGCCAAACGAAGTATCTCGCCACATACCATAAGGCATACGACTGCCATGCATCTGTTACAGTCAGGTGTCGCATTTAGTGTGATTGCTTTATGGCTAGGACACGAGAGCACGATGACGACACATCGATATGTCGAGGCAGACTTAGCGATGAAGGAAAAGGCGTTGGCGAGACTTCAAGAACCCGAAACAACAATTTGCCGCTATCACCCAACTGATGACGCATTGATGCGGTTTCTTCAAGAATTATAATTATGTGTAGTTGCGGTCGGCCCTAGTTAGCGTCGCTCTAAGGCCGACTCGTAAGGGGAATTTGCAAATACACATAGTTTGCATCTACACATAGGGGTCGTTAGCCGATATTGCCAAATAGTCCTTCTTCGCTTTACCCTCCAATATGCGAGTTGATTGATTTAGTAACTTACCCTGAAACCTATCTCCGCACCCCGCCCCGGTTCCGGCGCAAAGTTACGCAGGTAAGAGGTGGAGTTACGGATATTTTCATTCAGCAGGTTATTGGCCTTGGCAAATACCATCACATCAGCGCCGTGCAGATCCGGGAGTTGATATTGCGTACCGAGGCTAAGCAGCATATAGCCGGCCGTAGCGGTATCGTTGTCGCCAGAATGCGTCTGGGCTTCACCGCGCGTCAGGCGCAGATTGGTATTCCACTCGCCTTTGGTATGGTCGATCTGAAAACCAAAACGCAACGGCGGCATACGCGGCACATCGCTGCCGTTGACGAACTGGCCTCGGGTAAAATCGCTGAACAGTGTTAAATCCACCAGTCCGAGATGATTTTGCATCAATGGGAATATCAGTTTGCTTTCGTAGCCCATGAAAGTGGCATCGGCCTGACGGGTTTCGAGCACGGGCGCACCGTCTATGAACTCGCCATTACGTTGCTGGTAGATGTAATCACCCGCCCAGTTGTGGAACAGGTCAATCTGGGCTCTGACCCAATCCGATTTAAATTTATACCCCAAATCCAGGTTGTAGGAGGTCTCTTCGCGCAAATCGATGTTACCCCGTTCAAAGCTACGGGTGGCGTCATGATAACCGTTAGCCAGCAACTCCTGCACTTGCGGCGCTCGCTGCGAGCGTGTTACCGCAAGATTAAGACTGTTGCTGTCATTCATTTTCCACAAACTGGAGGCGGAAGCGCTGACCGGCACATAATTAAGACTGGAAAGTCCTTGCGGATCCAGGGTCGTATCCTCAACCCGGACGCCAAGCTGGTTAGCCAGCGCACCGATATTGAATGATTCCACGGCAAAGACACCGTAACTATTGGTTTGCGTTTGCGGGACAATCACTTCACTGGTCGACTTATCAATCGCCGCAAAGTCGCCGGCAATGGCTTGAAAACCAACCATACCGCGAAATATCCCCAGAGGGTTATGGGTTAGCTCCAGGCGGCTTTCGTAAGTTTTATTGGTAAAAAAAGCGCCGGGCTCTCCATCAGCAATTTCCGTATGTTGGTAATCGGTATAACCCAGCTTCATACGCAGGGATTCTGCATAGCGAAACGGATTCTTCAACTCGCTTTTAAAATCGTATTTGCTTTGTTTGAGATCGATACGGGTGGTTTCGCCGGTGCCGTCAGGGGCAATACCGTAATTATTTTCCAAGCGGTTGATGGAGACACCGGCAAAACCCGGATCGCCTATCAGGGAAACGCCGGCCGAACCGCTAATGGCATGGGCAGACGTATTATCGATGTAGCCTTGGGTGTTTTGAATAACATCCAACGTCGGATCGGTAGCTTGGGCGGCAGTAACATCAATGGCCGACCCGCCGATGTCGAGATTATTGCGGTCGCGATAAAAACCGTCCAGATGGTAAGCCAGGTTACTTTTACCACCTTCTATTTTCATTACCGTAGACGTTTCATCGGCAACCGAATCGAAACGCTGCTCAAGCGCACCGCCTAACAATTTGTCCGGGAGCTTGCCCGGAATCCGGTTGTCGATGACATTGACCACGCCGCCAATCGCGCCGCTGCCGTAAAGCAAGGTAGCGGGACCGCGCAACACTTCAATGCGTTCAGCCAGCAAAGGCTCGACGCTGGTCGCGTGGTCGGGGCTGATTGCCGAAACGTCATTGCTGCCGATGCCGTTGTTCAACACCCGCACCCGTGGTCCGCTTTGACCGCGAATCACCGGGGTGCCGACACCGGGACCGAAGGACTGACTGGTAATGCCCAGCTCGTTTTTCAGCGTTTCACCGATGCTGTGCCCGACTTTCAAGCGCAATTCCTCATCGCTCAAAACGGTGACTGGAACGGCGGACTCGGAGACTTTTTCTTGCAAGGGTCCGGTGACAACCACTTCTTCTAATTCTAGTACGTTCTCTTTGGCTGCATAAGCTGTCGGCACTATCCCGGATGTTGATAGGAAGAAAATAATGGCGAGTTTTTTATTCATTAGGTATTAACTGTATTGATTGAAGAATGTAATCCATAAACCTGATTACAGGACACTTTAAATAATTGATTATGTTATAACATAACACATGGTGACTCTTGCTTACTCCCTAAAAAAACCGGCATCAGCTTTGCTCGCTCCCCATGGTCTGCGCGCATTTTGCACATATGCCATGAATTTCGATGGCCTTGCTGTGCACAATGAAATCCGCCTGTTTGATTTCCAGCGATAGCGCCTGCATGACTTCGGGGGCCGACCGCTCTTCCACTTCCTGACAGTTATTGCAGATAAGCAATAACTGTTCGTGCTGATGCCCTGAGCAGCTGCAACCGACAAAAGCATTGAGGCTTTCCACCCGATGAATCAGGCCCTGTTCGATCAAAAAATCCAGTGCGCGGTAGATCGTCGCGGGTTTTGCCGCATTTTGCAGGGGTTTGATGCGATCCAGCAACTCGTAAGCCTTGACGGCTTTGTGGCTATCCCAGATCAGTTCCAGCACTTGATGGCGTATGGGCGTTAATTGCACGCCGCGCACCACGCACAAATGCTCGGCAGTGCCCAATGCCTCGCGGACACATTTTTTATGATCGTGTCCTGAAGGATGGGGATGGTTGTAGCTTACTTCGGCGGCTGCGTTCATTGCAAAGATCGGTTATCTGAAATCGAGTGTTATATTATAACATTCGCTGAGGTTTGGCAATTTGCTAAACCTTCTTCCGTCGTTCCTGCACTCCCTGCCGGAACGACGGAAGCCAAGGATAGCTATGCCAAATCTGGTTAGCGATTGATGCGCTTCACTGCGTTCAGCACATCCTACAACAATATATATTATTGCGAGCTACCCTAAACCAGCCGTCCCCACAAATCATATTCATCCGCTTCTTCCATCTCGACATCGACAAAGTCGCCGACTTTCAGATGCGTTGCACCGTCGATGAACACCTGGCCGTCGATTTCCGGCGCATCGGCTTTGCTTCTGGCCACCGCGCCTTCTTCGACCACTTCATCGATCAGTACGGTTTCGATTCGGCCTATGCGTTGCTGCAAACGCGCGGCGCTGATTTCGGCCTGATGCGCCATAAACCGCGCCAGACGTTCCTGCTTGATTTCTTCCGGTATCTGATCGGGCAACTCATTGGCGACCGCGCCTTTGACCGGCGAATAGGCAAAACAGCCAACCCTGTCCATTTGCGCCTCGCTGATAAAGTCAAGCAACTGTTCGAATTCCTGCTCGGTTTCGCCGGGAAAGCCGACGATAAAGGTGCTGCGCAAAGTTATATCGGGACAGATTTCACGCCATGCCTTAATGCGCTCCAGATTATTCTCGCTGGCTGCCGGACGTTTCATTAATTTGAGAATGCGGCTGTTGGCATGTTGAAACGGTATGTCCAGATAAGGCAGGATTTTGCCCTCGGCCATTAACGGAATCACCTCATCCACATGCGGATACGGGTACACATAATGCATCCTGACCCAGATGCCCAAGTCACCCAACGCCTCGGCTAAATCGTAAAAACGGGTTTTAACCGAACGACCTTTCCAGTACTTGCTTTGATATTTTAAATCCAAGCCATAGGCGCTGGTATCTTGCGACACCACCAGCAATTCCTTTACCCCGGCATTAGCCAGACGTTGGGCTTCCAGCATCACATCATCAATCGGCCTGCTGACCAGATCGCCGCGCATCGATGGGATAATACAGAAGGTACAACGATGATTGCAGCCTTCGGAAATCTTCAAATAGGCATAATGCCGGGGCGTCAGTTTGATGCCTTGCGGCGGCACCAGACTGATAAACGGATCATGTGGAGGCGGCAAATGCTCATGCACAGCAGCCACAACTTCTTCCAAGGCATGAGCGCCGGTCACTTTTAACACTTGCGGATGACGCGCCCTGATTTCATCTTCCCTGGAGCCCAAACAGCCGGTCACGATGACCTTGCCGTTTTGGGCCAGCGCTTCGCCAATGCTGTCCAGCGATTCTTCAACCGCAGCATCAATAAAGCCGCAGGTATTCACCACGACTAAATCGGCGTCCTGATAAGTCGGCGAAATGGTGTAACCCTCTGAACGCAGCTTGGTTAATATTCTTTCGCTATCGACCAGGGCTTTGGGGCAACCCAAACTAATAAAACCAATTTGTGGGGCAGTCATTTAAATCTCAGTTAATGGTAAAGCGCGTTAGTTTATAGGAGTGGTCGCTTGAATAAAAATTTAAAATACGGTATTCGTCTTAATCGCGCTCGGATGACGAATCAGCATCGACAAATGCCCCTTGCTTTTGCTCAGCCAGCCGCGCACTTCGACGGTTTTTCCCAAATAGCTATTCACATCGGGAAATAAATCCAGCCATTTGCGCTCAATACGCGCTTCAAATGCGTCGGAAAACTCCAGATAAACCGACTTTCGAGTCGTACGAACATTAACCACCTTCCCTAGCAAACGCGTCCAGCCCGGATGTCCTACTTCGGTAAGACGGCTGACCGGTATTGCGGCATATTCGGGCCGCTCCCAAATGCCCAGCTTGGCAAGCTCGGCCTGATCCTGAGCTTTAACCAACTCATTTACATAAAGCAGATTAGGCGGATAAATACTGACCGCAGCCAAACCCGCCTCGACCAGTTGCAAATTTATATGCTGCTTTGTTTCGGTGAACAAATGCGCCAGGGTTCTGCCGTATTTATCGGTTTTTTCCGCGCTGATTTCGAGGCGGACTTTGGTGTTTTTCAGTGTATCGATCAACCACTGCTTGGCCTCGTCTCCGCCCGCATCGGCCGGTTTGTCCCGATGCTGAACCTCCGGTGTATTGATGCCCAAAAAGCGGATTTTGCGCCCATCCTCCAACACTACAGTATCGCCATCGTAAACCGTTTTGACCCGGTAAAAATCATGGCCCGGTTTTATATTGAGTTTTTTTGCCTCGGCAACCGGACGATCGGAAAAATGCTTGCTGCCGTCCGCATCCTGCCATTGATAAATTTCCGCGTTAACCCAGCCGGGCAAACATAACAATAAAACCAGTAAAATTCTCATGAGTCTGTCTGCGTAACCATTAAGATGACCAGTTGCAATCTGTTTTCCTTTAACTTGATCTTCAGGTTGTTAATTCTTGATTTTCAGCAAAGTCAGCCAAATCGGACATTATATTTTTTTGTGTATGCCATCCACCGCTAAAACATGAAGATCGAATTTAACGGTTTGTTTCTGGAGTGCAGGCTTCAGGCAAAGCAAAGCTTGCGCTCCTACTCACGCCATTAAATATATACGCATAGGGACAGGGAGTTGCCAAGACACGAAGTATATTTTAGTGTCCTTCGTATCTTCGTGGTGAACTAATTACCGATAAGATTGGTCAATGCACGGACTTCTGACATGAAACGGTATTTAAACCATCCCAACTGCACTGTTAACTGAAAGCCAAAAAGGCCAGACAAGATACGCTCACCGTAAAAGAGGTAAGCCATTTAATTTTTTGGCTTGAAGATTGTTCACTCCAGTAATCCTTAATATAGGCTTTATACTCTGAGCTGGCGGCAAGGAGCTGTGTTTTAAACCGGTTATAAAGACCCGGCAGCGTGCGCCACAGGTAATAAAGCACGCAAAGCGCCATCAACCATAGCAGATAAAAAACGATAATCTGGCTTTGTTGGCGGCTAGTGTGAAAAATATGTTCGATGATTTCTTCAAGACCCAGCTCGAACCACTCAAAAGCAATGTGTATGACTACGAGCAATGAGTGCAGTATCATATCGTATAGCGTGACAACAAGGCCAAATAGCATGAAACGGCTCAGTATTTTTCGGTTAGCTAATGGAATCATAGTTTTCTCCTAAAATAAGTTGCCCAATAAAATTGAATTTCTAAAAGATGTGCAAGATGAGTTTCAATAATGAATCTACCAATGACTTGTCCGCAAAAAGCACGAAACACCCCACAATAAGATTATTTTGATTTCGCTCCTTTCGTGGATCCTGTTTTTCCTACGGATAGGATTCTTGATGGGATATTCTTTTTCTGAAATCACTTACATCCACCTCGGGAGGCAATTGCTAATATCAGGCACGTCAAGACGCCGTGCTTAATGGGACTTTGCTTGCTATGAGTCTTATTATTTGTGGATGCCGAGGGTGACGTCATTTTTATGTTTGTATATCTTGCTGTTAATCCTGTGGATAGAATTTCACTTTTCCGGTTTCGATGTCGTACATGCCGCCGACTATATCGATTTCACCATTTTTTAACATCGCGTCCAGTAAAGAGCTTTTGCTTGTGATTTGCTCGACGGTCAGTTGCACATTTTTATCGGCCACTTTTTGCACGAGTTCGTCATTACTGGCGCTGATTTCCACAGACTCTTCGGCGCGTACCGCATCCACAGCCGGCTTTATTTTGTGCAACAGTCCGCTTAAATGGTCCAGTTCTACATTGGCGCAAGCGCCGTTGATCGCGCCGCAATGCGAATGGCCCAGCACCACAATCAACTTTGAACCTGCCAGCTTACAGGCATATTCCATGCTGCCCAGGATGTCGTCATTGATGACATTACCAGCGACCCGCACACTGAATACATCGCCCAAACCCTGGTCGAAAATTAATTCGACCGACGTACGCGAATCCATGCAGCTGAGAATGATCGCAATGGGGAATTGCCCTTGCCGGGTGTCGTTAATTTGCTCCAATAGATTCCGGTTGGATTTTAGATTATTGACAAAGCGCTCATTGCCTTCTTTCAGTAACGCCAACACTTTAGCCGGCGTTAGTGCTTGCTGGGTATCGTAGGTTGGCGCCCTCGCATTCTCAACCGGCTTGAGCACGCCAAAGCCGCGCAGGTTTTCAATGGTCAGTTTGATGTGCTTTCGTTGCGCTTCAATTTTGAAGTTTTCGATGATTTCGTAGACATCGTAATCAATATATTTTGAACGGGTTGCATCGATCACGACTTCCGAATAATCGGGTAACTGTTCAAGGGTTTGTTGGATATTGGCTTTATTCAGAAAAGAGATATGCTCGGATAATCGGAGTATGGTTTTATTGCCGATGTGCGACTCATTAAAATAAAAACCGCTTTTATAATTTTCCAGCAAGATCGAAAACAAGGCGGCGACCAGTCCCATAGCAAGACCGATCAGCAGATCGGTAAAAATCATGCCCAGGATGGTGACGCAGAACGGGATGAAATGATACATGCCCGCTTTGTACATGATTTTAAAAGCTTTCGGCCTAATCAATTTATAACCGACAACCAGTAACACGCTGGCCAAACTGGCTAAGGGAATTTTATTGATCAGTACTGGAATAAGAATGACCGCAAACAATAATAACAGTCCATAGATAATCCCCGTCGCTTTGGTTTTTGCACCGGATTGAATACCAATGGAGCTGCGCACGATGACTTGCGCCAGCGGCAGCCCTCCGATTAAACCGCTACAGGCATTGCCGATGCCCTGAGCAATCAGCTCCCTATTCGTGGAGGTGACTCTTTTATAAGGATCCATTTTATCAACCGCCTCCACAGAGAGCAGGGTCTTTAAGCTTGCCACAACAGCCAGCGTTAACGCGGTCAGATAAACAGCCGGATTATTGAGCTGGGAAAAATCAGGGTAATGCAGCTGGCCCAATAAATCACCGGTGTTTTTCAGCACCGGAATCATAACCAGATGATTGCCGCCCAACGCCAGTTCAGGATAAAAATTTTGCAGGCCTTGATTGATTAGCGTGCCGACTAGAATCGCGATTAAAACGCCCTGGAACAATTGAAAAAACCGCTGTTTTTTCATGAACGGCTGTTCCCATAAAATAACAATTGCCAGTGATATCAGCGCAATCATCATTGCCGTAGGCGAGCTGAAATCCAGCATATTCACTAGTTCAGAAAAAGACGAGTAGCTGTCAGTCTGAAAAAAGGAGGTATCGCCTTCGTAATCCCGGTCATAACCCATGGCGTGGGGAATCTGTTTAAGAAAAAGAATGAAGCCCATACCGGACAACATGCCGTTAATGACCGATGACGGAAAGTAATAGGCAATAACCCCGGCTTTGGACAGCCCCATGATAATTTGAAAAACGCCCGTCACGACCAGGGCGAGTAAAAAGCCATTGAAACCCAGCTTGTCAATGGCTGACCAGACGATGATCGCAAGACCGGCGGTTGGGCCGCTGATGCCCAACGCAGAACCGCTTAACGGCGCCACTATGATTCCGCTGATAATGCCGGCAATCAATCCTGAAAACAGCGGCGCTCCCGATGCCAACGCTATCCCTAATGATAGCGGTATGGCTATCAGAAAAACGGCTATACCTGCCGGAAAATCGTATCTCAGGTTGGCAAACAGGCTGCCATTATTCATTTTAGGGCTTGAGTTCATCGGTATTTCTGTGATTTGCGTTTTCATAAGAATTCACTTTACAGGTGTTTAGGTTTGAATGGTTATTCAAAATCAGTCGCCTCCTGTGTGTGACTGATTTACCTATCACCATTGACATTTAATATCACTATCGCTTCGTGTTTATTGATTTTATTCTTACCGTGCAGATCAATGAGTTCGACCCTGATATTACCGTCCGGCGCAGCAGCCAGAAAATCTTCAATTGTCTCCATAATATCGTGATCAATAAATTTGGCTTTGCTGGCATCGATAGTGACTGTGCTTTGTTCCGGGATGCTCAAAATAAATTTTCTTAATAACGCTTTATTCAGAAAAGAAACATCTTTGTTCAGCGATAACAGATAGTGCGAGCCATCCTGAATGAGCGTAATGGCCGCGTGGTAATTGGTTTTGATGACAAAAAACAGGCCGATAACCATACCTATGGTCATGCCCTTTAATAAATCGGTCACCAGAATCGCAATCACGGTGATGATGAAAGGAAGAAATTGACTCAAGCCTTTTTGGTAAAACGACTTGAATAAAACCGGATTGGCCAGCTTATAACCGGTATGTAATAAAATGGCCGCTAAACAAGCGAGTGGAATATAGTTCAGGTAGTGCGCGAAAAACATCACGCTGAGCAACAAAAACACACCATGAGTAAAACAGGCAATACGCGTTTGTCCGCCTGCGTTGATGCTAGCCGCACTCCGTACGATAACGGCGGTCATTGGCAAGCCGCCAATTAAACCGCTGATAATATTACCGATGCCTTGCGCCTTCAGTTCGCGGTTGGTGGGCGCGAGACGTTTCATCGGGTCGAGTTTATCGGTCGCTTCCAGACTTAACAGAGTTTCCAGGCTGGCAATAATCGCAATCGTTGCCGCAACCGTATAAACATGCGGATTACCAAGATGGCTGAGATAGCTGGCATTTGGCAGTACAAAGTTATCGAAAAAGTCGATGGCTTTTTCCGAAACCGGCAAGCTGACCAAGTGTTCGCCACTGACCGCCCAGTCAGGAGCAAACTGTCTGGTGACCACGTTGTAGGCAACGCCCCAAACCACTGCCGCTAAGGGGCCGGGGATCAGTTTTAGCAATTTTTGTTGTTTAAACCATGCGGTGTTCCATAAAATCAACAGTAACAATGCCACGACGCTGATAACAACCGAACCTGGCGATATACCGCCAAACGCATCAAATACCTCAAGGAAGCTGGATTCGGCGGTTTCCTCCATATAACTTTCATCGCCTTCATAACTGGTGTGGTATCCCGTTGCGTGAGGAATCTGCTTGATAATCAAAATCAAACCAATTGCCGCCAGCATGCCTTCAATGACTGCGGCAGGGAAAAAAGCGCCAATAATCCCGGCTCTCAAAAATCCCAACACAAGTTGTATGATGCCCGCTAAAACACAGGCCACCAGCACCCCTTGAAAACCGCCGAGGGTCTCAATAGCATTGAAAATAATGACGGTTAAACCGGCCGCCGGGCCTGAGACAGCCAGCTGTGAACCACTGAGCCAGGAAACAATGAGTCCGCCGATCAGGCCACCGATTAAACCGGAAAATAAGGGTGCTCCTGATGCCAGCGCTATACCCAGACATAAGGGCAAAGCCACCAAAAACACCACGATCCCCGCAGGAATATCATCTTTCAGGTGACGAAAATAATACTGGGTAGGTTTATGTATCATAGCTAAGAGTCTATTAAAGTAATTTGCTGTTATTGTAAATAATATCGAATCGAAATCAAAATATTAGTTATCCTGCTTATAGAATCCATGAAGCAAATTTATAAGGCGTGTCTTTTACTTTGTGGCCCTGCTTTTCGACTGTATCATTGATTATTTGTAAAGGCTTGGCTTACAAGAGAACACGAATAATCATCCGTGTTCTATTTTTCAGCGAATACCCTTACGTTTGGATACTGGAGTAAAAGTAATGGGAGCCGCTTTAGTCCATCAAAAACTATGATTCTAATCTAGTTCCCTTTCACCAACCTTTCACCTTAGCTATTCCAGTCTATGAACATTTTATTGATAGAAGACGACGCCGTTTTGGCAGATGGACTGATTCATACGCTGGGCGACAGCGGTTACTCAGTGACCTGTGCAACTTCGGGGGTTTATGCTGAACATTTACTGCAAGCACAAGGTTTCGACTTGATCGTGCTGGATTTAGGCTTGCCGGATGTCGACGGCCTGGAATTATTGCGCAGACTGCGCAACCGTAAAATCCCTTTACCCATCATGATCTTGACCGCGCGTGACGGCATCAACGACAGGATTAACGGCATTGAACAGGGCGCCGACGATTATATGACCAAGCCCTTTGAACTCAGGGAGTTAGAGGCCAGGATTCGCGCCCTGATTCGGCGCTGTTACGGCGGATTCAGTAACGATATAGTCAGTGGACGACTGACCCTGGACACGCATAACCACCAAGTGCTGGTAGACGGTCAGCCGACTGCCTTGTCAGCGCGGGAGTATGGCCTTTTGGAAGTCTTGATGTTACGGGCAGGCAATGTGGTCAGCAAAGATTCCATTGCGCAACGATTGGCCGCTGATGGCGATGCCCTAACCGACAATGCCATTGAAATTTATGTGTACCGACTGCGCAAGCGCATAGAGCCTTATGGGGCGATCATTAGAACGGTACGCGGACTCGGTTATTTACTGGAGCGGTCGGATGATGAATAAAAGTCGCAGTCTCAAGACTGAAATCCTGTTACGACTGGCCATTCCGCTCATTTTTTTTATGAGCATCGAAACGGTGCTGTCCTATTTTGTCACCCTGCACCATGTCAATGGTGCTTACGATCGCTGGCTGCTCGATTCGGCAAGATCATTAACACAGGGCATCAAAGTGCGCGCAGGCGATGTATTTGTGGA
The DNA here is from genome assembly GCF_037671525.1 of Methylobacter svalbardensis. Classification (NCBI taxonomy): domain Bacteria; kingdom Pseudomonadati; phylum Pseudomonadota; class Gammaproteobacteria; order Methylococcales; family Methylococcaceae; genus Methylobacter; species Methylobacter svalbardensis. Next base: position 58,358 of record NZ_JAWPOH010000014.1, on the reverse strand, counting down.
ATTGCCGCCTGCCGCTTTGGATATTTTCAAATGGGACGAGCTGGATAAGACTTATTTCAAAATCATCTCGGCAGAAAAAGGTCTGCTGGAGGGAGACAAATTTGTCCCTGAACCCTTAGCGCAGGAAATGAACTGGTCGAGTCCCATCTATTTTGATGATGAGATGTACGGCGAACCGGTTAGAGTGGTATCCATACTCATTGCTCACGATGGAACCCCCGAAAAAGTTTTCGTCCATGTTGCGGAGACCCTAAATAAACGCCGGGGCATGATGATGGATATTTTATTAGCCGACCTTGTTCCACAGCTAGTGCTGGTGTTGCTGGCAGGCGTCTATTTATTAGCCGGTGTAAGACGTGGCTTGCATCCGTTGCATGTGTTGGCGGATGAAATTGCCCAGCGAACCCCCCGCGACTTGCGCCCGATTCCAGAGCAACATATTTTTCTGGAAGTGCGCGCACTGACCGATACCATCAATGACTTATTGGAACGTCTGGCGCAGGCTATTGCTACGCAGGAACGTTTTATTACCAATGCCGCGCACCAATTGCGCACGCCGTTGGCCGGCTTAAAATTGCAGGCTGAACGAGCGCTGCGTAAACAAGATGCGTCGGAGATTAAACCGGCGTTAATACATATTCAAGGCTGTGCCGATCGCATGTCGCATCTGACTACGCAGTTGTTGATTTTAGCCCGGTCTGAACCCATCAATGGCGGCTATGAATTACGGCAGCTGGATTTGTCTGTATTGGCTAGAAAAACCTGCATGGACTGGGTTCCTAAAGCATTGCAACGGCATATGGAGCTAAGTTTTGAAGGTTTCGAGCAACCGCTGTCTGTGCAGGGTGATGACGTTTTACTGCGGGAATTGCTGGCTAATTTGCTGGATAACGCCATTTGTTACGGTTATGCCAAGGGCAATATTGTCGTTAAAGCCGAGCGTTATCCCGTGCCAACCCTGATCGTTGAAGATGACGGTCCTGGCATACCGGATGTAGAAATAGCCAGGGTTTTTGAGCGGTTTTACCGTATCCCCGGAAGTGCAGGCGATGGTTGCGGCTTAGGACTGGCAATCGTTAAAGAGATTGCCGATTTGCATAAAGCGCGCCTTGAACTTAACCGCGCCGGTGAAGCCGGCGGCACCCGGATTAAGCTGATCTTTGAGACGCAGTAAAGATTACCGCGCCTGTAACCTTAGCCGTTGCGGGTCAGCATCCAACCACGCCGCCACGAATGAAATCAGTTTTCGGCGAGGCATTGCTGCTATCGATATCAAGAATTGATGTTTAATAGGTAATCGTACTGATTTGTCGGGGATCGCAAACAAGGGATACTTCAGTGTGACTTTTTATCGATTGACATCTTGGATGCCATAAACAGGAATAGGATTATGAAAAATTATCTATTAATTTTGACTGGGCTTTTATTTTTCTCTACGACAGCACCGGCTCTTGAAAAAACCGATCCTGCGCAGGGTGATAAAGTGCATCAACGCATGCAGCAACTGGTACCGTTTTCAGTAGACCAAACCCTGGAGACGTTTACCAAGACCGTTCATGGCGGCATTCAGCACCTGGTCGCCAAATCAGCCGACGATACCAAGCAAATAAAACTGATCCAGACACATATGCTTAGAATTACCAAGCAGTTGCGAAAAGGTGATTTTTCCATGACTGAACGCGTACACGGCGCTGACATGCCGGGTCTGGCCCAATTAAAAAAGGCAGAAACCGACGATATAAGATTTGAATATAAAGCTTTACCCAATGGAGCGCAGATACATTACTCGACTGAATATCCCGAGCTTGTTCAGGCACTTCATGAATGGTTTGACGCCCAGAAGATCGAGCATGGAAATGTTGAAATACCCGAACACAGTCAGCACCATTCAACACCTGCTGATTGAATTAAACAAAGCAAATGCTCTCTGAGCCGCAACCTGGATATTCTGAAATATTGCTAGCGACAACTGTTCTGCCTCCGGGGGCTATGTTTTGCGATTGCATGGACTGCTTACTCCTTGTTATATATCTTTCGTACCCATTCATAAAACCATGCAGGACGAAACAACACGACCCACATTAAAAATACCGGCGTGATAGGAATGGGACTAATCTCAAAAATTGAAATAACGATGAGGACGAGCATAGTGAATATACGCATGGTTTATTCGATGACGTTAAATTTGTTATGAATATCATTGTAGATTAACTGGATATTAACAAATTTGCTTAAATTCCTACATCTAGCCTATCGACAATTCCCCTCAACACTACTGCTTTAACTTGATACAAAGCCAGACTGTGATTATGCTGTCAGCATAATTTTCCGGTCTTGTAAAACTGTCTGTCATCCTGGAGAACTATCATGGGTCAGGAGGTTCACACTCAAGTTTACCAAGCCGCCGATTTTCAGCACTTCCAACAGCAATTGGCCGTTGAAACCAAGCTATTGGAACAGCTGATAACTCAAGGCGGATGCTCGGAACGCAGCCCCGTTGCCGGGTTTGAAATTGAGGCATGGCTGCTGGATGATGCGATGCAGCCTGCACCCTGTAATGCCGCCTATCTGTCGTCGTTCAATAATCCGCTGGCGAGTGCCGAGCTGGCAAAGTTTAACATTGAGCTCAATACCCCGCCGGTGCCGTTAATCGGCAAGGCGCTTAGCCAGCTGAATAAGGACTTGCTCAGCACTTGGCGGCAGGCCGAACAACATGCCAGGAACATGCAACTCCAGCTGTTGATGATCGGCACTTTGCCCACACTAAGCCAGGACGATCTTCATCTGGGCAATATGTCGGACATGAACCGTTATCGGGCATTAAATGAGCAAGTACTGAAAACCCGAAACAAGCCGATACACCTCGATATTGTCGGCCGCGAACATCTAAAAGCCGATCATTACGACGTGATGCTGGAAGCGGCGGCGACCTCGTTTCAACTGCATCTGCAATGTCCTTTAAGCCTGGCAGTGCATTATTACAACGCGTCGATTCTTGCTTCCGCGCCGATGGTGGCTGTGTGCGCCAATGCGCCGTTTGTGTTCGGCAAAGACCTGTGGCAGGAATCGCGGATTCCGTTGTTTGAACAGGCGGTAGCGGCGGGCGGTTTGGGTGGTGCAGCACAGGGCCCTTTATGGCGAGTAAGCTTTGGTTCCGATTTTGCCCGCCATTCTATTTTTGAGTGCTTCGCTGAAAATCTTGCCCATTTTCCGGTGTTGCTGCCGGAATATTTCGCTACCGATCCGGAAAATTTTCAGTATTTACGCCTGCATAACGGCACGATTTGGCGCTGGAACCGGCCCTTGGTCGGTTTTGATGACGACGGTACGCCGCATATCCGCATCGAACACCGTACACCGTCGGCCGGGCCTACGGTGATTGATGCGATTGCCAATGCCGCTTTCTTCTATGGCCTGTGCCAGAACCTGTGTGAACAACTGCAAACCCAGGGACTATTAATACCTTTTTCTCAGGCCAAGGACAATTTCTATCAGGCCGCCCGATATGGTCTGGAGACGCATATCGTCTGGCTTAATGACCAAAAACACCGCTTGCCCAAGCTGTTGGAAAATGAACTGTTGCCGCGTGCAGCCTTGGGCCTTAAGTCGCTACACATCGATGCAGCGGACATTACCCTGTATTTGGACATTATTCGCCAACGGGTTGCCAGCCTGCAAAACGGCAGTACATGGCAACGCCGTTTTATGCAAAAATATCCGGGCGACTTTGCCGCGATGACTCGCTGCTATTTAGACAATCAACGCCGTAACCGGCCAATCGGCGAATGGAATAACCCTTGAACAACATTGATAATACACTGCAACAATTCACTGACTTGCCTGCGGGTTTACTGGATATCCCGGTCGAACAATTGCATGAACTGATTCCACAACCCGCGCTTTTCCATGTTCCCGGCAGACGATCCGATACGCTATTTGTTTCTGTGCTGTTACACGGCAATGAACCGACCGGGTTTTTAGCCTTGCAACGCTTATTGCAAAAATACCATCAACAAACCTTACCCAGAGCGCTGAGTATTTTCTTCGGCAACACGCAAGCGGCGCGTTTAAACCAGCGCCGACTCGATGGACAAGCCGATTTCAACCGCATTTGGCCCGGCACCGCCTTAGCTGCTTCGCCTGAACGGCGCTGGGCGGAACAAATCGTCGCAGCCATGCGCCAGCGTGAATTATTTGCCAGCATCGACGTTCATAACAATACCGGCTTGAATCCGCACTATGCCTGTGTGAATAAGCTGGATAACGGTTTTTTACAGTTGGGCGTGCTATTCGGGCGTCTGCTGGTGCATTTCACTCATCCGAAAGGGACCCAATCTGCCGCTTTCGCTGAATATTGTCCGGCGGTGACCCTGGAATGCGGTCGCCCCGGTCAAGAATATGGTACAGACCATGCCTTTGATTTTATCGATAGCTGCCTGCATCTGACGGAAATCCCTCCCCATCCGGTCGCCAAACAGGATATCGATATTTATCACACCGTCGCTCAGGTCACGATTGCAGACAGTACGACCTTCAGTTTCAGCGATGAAACTGCCGATTTGTATTTAACTCCTGAATTGGAGCGGATGAATTTTACCGATGTTTCGACAGGCACAGCCCTAGGAAAAACCAACCATGCCCGTCTGCCGGTGCTCGCTAAAAACGAACATGGCGATGATGTCACCAGCCGGTTTTTCAGCAATGATGCCGGGCAACTGGTGATCACCCGTCCGGCTATGCCTTCTATGTTGACCTTGGATGAACGCGTGATCCGGCAGGATTGTTTATGCTACCTGATGGAACGGCTAGAGTTGTAGGATGGAACAGGCGAAGGGCGAAAAACATCTTGCGCTTTCATTCTTTCACATTTCGGGCTATCAGTTTAAGACGATACAGTGTTAATAGGCTACGATATGCGGAGTGCAAGCTTTGCTTGCAAACAGGCGAAGCCTGTACTCCGAATTTGCCCGGCTTAAACCGGCTTAAATTGATATCCGCCTTTCACCTCTCACCTTTCGCCTATTAACCTATGCCTCCTATCATTCGCTTCGATCAAGTATCGGTCACTAGCCATAAAAAAATACTGCTCGCCAATATCAGCTTTAGGCTTTTTACCGGAGAAAAAGCGGTGTTATGCGGCAAATCCGGATCCGGTAAAAGCAGCGTGTTGAGAACCTTGCTGGGACTCCATCCTCTAAAATCAGGCACGGTTTATTTTCAGGAAAATCCGCTAACGCCGGAATCTGTGCAAACCATTCGAAGCTGCACGGCTTACATTGGACAAGAGCCGATATTGGGTGCAGAAAACGTGCGGGAAGCACTGTTACTGCCTTTTCAATATAAAATACATCGCGGTCATCAACCTACACAAGCTCAATTGATTGAGGTATTGCAACGACTGCAACTGCCTGAGAATATTTTAGACCAGGACAGCAACCGTATTTCCGGCGGCGAAAAACAGCGGATTGCGCTGGCTCGCGGGATGTTATTGGGTAAAAAACTGTATCTGCTCGACGAGGTGACTAGCGCACTGGATGCGGACAGCAAACAAGTGGTGTTCGAGGTATTTTCCGATCCGCAACTGACCGTTCTATCGGTAGCGCACGACCCCGAGTGGCTTGAACGCTGCGATATTATTTTTGAACTCGAAGCGGGTCGATTGACCGAGGTAAGGCGACATGGAAACACTTGATATTAAGTTGCCGCAGATGGCGCTGCTTTACGGCCTCTGTTTGCTGCCCTGGTTATTGCTCTGGCTAATCGGCCTGCGCTTGAGTCGGGATATTGGCATCGGCATCCTGCGCATGAGTATCCAGTTAGCGCTGGTCGGCATTTATCTGAAAACGTTATTCGATCTCAACAATCCCTGGCTCAACGGCTTATGGATATTGGTGATGCTGATAGTTGCCGATTTCAGTATTCTGCGCCGCGCCGGACTGAAAGTGCGTTATTTTGTCCTGGCCACCTTTATCGCGATTGCCTCCAGCATACTGCTGTCCACCGCCTATCTGGTGATTCTGGTCATCCAGCCGGCACACTTTTACGATGCCCGTTATATCGTGCCATTGGCCGGTATGATTCTCGGCAACTGCCTACAAGCAAACGTGATCGCCTTGGAGCGTTTCTATTCGGCGTTACGCAAAAACGAGAACGAATATACCACCTTTTTAATGCTGGGTGCGACTCGCTGGGAAGCCGTGCGTCCGTATTTTCGTGAAGCCGTCAAAGCCGCAATCAATCCGACTATCGCCAGCATGGCAACAATGGGGCTGGTATCCCTGCCGGGCATGATGACAGGGCAAATTCTGGGTGGCAGCGAACCGTGGCTGGCAGTTAAATACCAAATCGCTATCATGATCTGCATTTTCACCAGCTCCACCCTTGCCAGCATTATCAACTTGAAACTCAGCCTGGCTATTGCATTCAACGCGTTTGATGTATTGCGCGAGGAAGTGATTAAAAAGCCTTGATCAAATTTCCAGAAGGGTTTTAGACCCCGGCTTTTAGGCCAGAGCTATCTACACCAGTCATCGTAGCCGGACGAGACATCGCTCGTTCCCACGTTCCCGTGTGGGAATGCATACGGCAGCAAGACGGCGCACTTTAAATAACTACTTTCTTCGCCCCCAAACCCCTGCCAGTGCGCTGCCGATCAGGCAATGAAATACAGCTGAGATCGCAGCGGGAACGGGTGCCATAGCCATACTGGCGAAATGCGTTTTAGCTAAAGCCGCGCCAAGTCCGCTATTTTGCATACCGACTTCTATCGACACGGTGCGACTTTCTGCCTTGCCGTAACCCAGCCATTTCATCACCAGATAACCTAAGGAAAAACCGGTGGCATGAAGTAAAAAAACCGACGCGAATAATTTCGGCCCCGCCACACCAATCGCTGCTTTGTTACCCGCCATAATACTGCCCACCACCAACACAATAACGATCACGCTGACTACAGGGCCGACCGCATGTACAACAGCACGTACGGCGTGACGTTTGTGCTGCTGGATACGATCCAATGCGGTGTTGATTAACAATCCGGCTAATAAGGGGATCAATACCACCACAAGCATTGAACGAAACAAGCCCCAACCATCAATCGGCAAATAAGCGCCTGCCAACCATTGCGTCAATAATGGCGTCATCACTACGGCGGCCAGCGTCGAACACAGTGTCAACAGTACGCTCAACGCTACATTGGCACGAGCCAGGTAACAAATCACATTGGATGCGGTGCCGCCGGGACAGGAACCGACCAGGATCAAGCCTATCGCCAAGCCCGCTTCCAGATCCAGAACTCTTGCCCAAAAGTAGGCTGCCAACGGCATGATGGCAAACTGCATAAAAATGCCAATGGCAACGATTTTCGGCATCCGTAAAACGGCTGAAAAATCAGCCAACCGTAGGGTCAGCCCCATGCCCAACATGATGACGCCGAGCCCGACAGCAATATAAGGCTGGAACCATAGCCATGCCTCCGGTTGCCACCATGCCCACAAACAGCCGGTTACTATCCACAATGGAAACCACTCGGCTATTTTTATGCAGTTCCGTTGCCAAACTTTTAACATGGTGATGATCCTTTGTTGCTTTGGGTGATGGGTGAGTGAGTTATTTAACCCAGTTTTTCGCGTTAATAATGTATGTTTTAAAGGCGGCTTTCGCGATAAAATCGCAAAAGGCTTCATCGATGATGTGTTGTTCCGCAAGTTGCTGCAAGCTAAGTTCGGCATCAATGGCGGCTGACTTTATCAGGATAAGTTCGGTTGCCGAAAGCGTCTGACCCAGCCATGCCGCCAAACTGTCTGAGCTTATATCCCAGGATGCCGCTATACCTGCATTATCGAGTTCACTAATATCCGGTGACCAAATGACGGTTTTGTTCCGGTTCTGCGGGTTTTGAATTGCTGCGATATTTTCAGCAACAGCGAAATTGGGTTTAAGCCCATTAAACATCAAGGCCATTTGCTGCATGGCTAAAAGCGCCATGTGGTGCGCGGTATTATCGTTGAATTGCCACTGTTGTTGCGCCATCCTGACCTGATCGGCAAACGCGCCGCCGCCGGGAACAATAACGACTGCCCTGCCCTGATAGTTTTCCTCTACCGTATTCAGGCAGTTAATCAAAGCATCCGAGCGGGACAGACTGCCTCCGAGTTTGATAACGATCATGTTATGTCCGCTTAAATGTGAAGTTAACTTTGCGTAAATTGCTGCAATAAATCGAGCATGGCTGCCGCTTTGTCAAAACTCTCCTGATACTCGTCTTCTGCTACGGAATCATTGACGATACCGCCGCCTGCCCAGAAACGAATCGTGTTTTCCGAATGCACCAGGGTTCTAATCGCAATATTCGTGTCCATATTGCCGTTGAAACCGATGTAGCCGATAGCCCCACAATACACGCCGCGCCGGTTGGGTTCGAGTTCTTCTATAATTTCCATGGCCCTGATTTTAGGCGCGCCGGTAATCGACCCGCCCGGAAAGCAGCTTTTTAACAAATCCAGGGCGTGCTGATTTTCCGCCAACAGGCCGGTGACGGTACTGACCAGATGATGTACGGTGGCATAGCTTTCGACATCGAATAACATCGGCACTTTGACCGAACCGCTCTTGCAGGTTTTACTGATGTCGTTTCTGAGCAAATCGACAATCATCAGATTTTCCGCCCGGTCTTTGTTGCTGGCTTCCAGATTTTTTATCTGCTGCTGATCTTCTGCGTAATCGGATTTTCTTGGCCGCGTACCTTTAATGGGCTTGGTCTCGACCACACCATCGGTCAGCTTTAAAAAACGCTCCGGGGATGAGCATAATATCTGCACTCCGGGCAAATTAAGATAGCAACTGAACGGGGCGGCATTCAATTTGCGCAAGGTTTGATAAGCCGTCCACGGATCGCCTTCGCAATCGGCTGCAAACCGTTGCGCCAGATTCACCTGATAACAATCGCCTTCCCTGAGATAATGCTTGATTCGGTTAAAGGCATCAACATAGGCATTCTTGTCCATATTGGACTTGATTTCACCGACGACTTTGAACATAGGTTCATCCGACCTTAGCGGTAATTGGCTGAACTGCTTGATCAAGTCTTGCCATTTTTGCTGTTCGCAATACCCTACCAGATAACTTTTTTGCTGATGATGATCGATAATCACGGCCCACGAGTAGATCCCTACCGCCATTTCGGCAATATGTTCTGCATCTGCCGCAGTTTTAGGCAATGCTTCCAATCGACGGGCCAAATCATAGGAAAAATAGCCGATGGCTCCGCCGTTAAACGGCAAATCATCATTCGACGTAAAGTCCGGAAACTGACAAAGCTGTTGTTTAACTAAATCAAACGGGTTTTCAGTCGATGTGAGTGTCAGGTCATCACTGGTAATCTCGGTTATCTCACCATGTGTGACCAAGGTACACACTGGCTCAGCCGCGATAATATCGTATCGACCCTGATGGCTGCCGGGAAAGCCGCTATCCAGAAAAACGGCCCACATTTTATCTGCGCAAACGGAAAACAGTTCTGCACTGTCAGTAAAATAGGGGAGAGGCGTGATACGTTGATTCGGTGAGAACATGTTTATGGGGAGGCTTGGTATTCAATTGATGTTAGGCAACGCGCAATAAATAGAGTGCATGATGAATCAAAGATTGTAGGAAGCGCATCAATAATTGATGCGTGAAATGCGTGGAGCGCAAGTCAGGGCTATGGGTTTGGCGTAACGTATCCTCGACACACTTCATTTGTATCTGATAAGTAGGAGCGGCTTTAGCCGCGATAATCGCGGCTAAAGCCGCTCCTACATTTTTCGTGCTTTTCGTGGATAGAATATTCCGATTGGAGGCAACATCATTTGCCGATGAACTGCCCGAAAGCACGACTGCCTTCTCCGGTTTCAATGGTAGCTATCACTTTCAGGGTTCTGGCATCGATCACCGAAACATTGCTGTCAAACCAGTTTGCCACATAGACATGCCGATCATCAGGATGAGTGTTGATGCCTTCGGGTTTATCGCCAACGGTAATCAGGGCTATTTCCTTTAAGGTTTCTATATCAATAACGGAAACCGAACCGTCATTCTGATTAGTCACCAACAGCCGACTATCATTAAGCGCCAGCGTTGTTGCATAAGGCAACATATGGACCTTTATGGTAGCAATGGGCTGCATCCGCGCTGTTTCTACCACCGTTACGTCATCACTTTTTACGTTGACGACATAAATGCGCTCACCTCTGGCATCAATGGTAAGTCCAAACGGATGAGTCCCAACTGGCGCGGTTTTCTTAACGGTGAGTGTATTCAGATCGATTTTGGAAACTGAATTACTGATTCGGTTAGCGACATATAACCAGCGGTTATCAGGACTGACAATCAAACCGGATGGCGATTCGCCGACAGCTATGGTTTTAATTAACTGTAGGCTTTTCGCATCAATAACCGAGACGGTATTTTCATACCAGTCTGCCACATAAATGCGCTCACCCTCCGCACCAACAGCAATGCCGAGTACGCCGTCATTGACAATAACGGTGGCGATCACTTCGCGTTTTTTGGTATCCACAACAGCAAAGCCCTTGGCCTCCGGCGTACTCACGTACACTTTACTGCCGTCAGGAGCAACCGCAACCCCAGCGGGTTTACCGGCAACAGCAATCGTATCGACTACCGTGCCCGTTGCTGTATCGATAACAGATACGCTATCGTCTAATTGATTGCTGATGTAAGCAAAAGGCTGTGCTGCAAGCGGTGCAGATAAAAAGGCTGTAGCGATGCAAATCGCTACAGCCTTATCGCCAAGGATGGTGTGTATGCCGCAAACCAGCTGGGAGCTGGTAAGGCGGTAGTTCACTAGGAACATGCTTACTTTTCAGCTAAAGCTTTCAGATTAATCAATCCAGTTTCCAGAACGGCTTTTACTGCGTTATTAGCGGCTTCGTCGTTCATTTCTTCCGGTGGATTATTGTTCATGTAGGCACGGTAGTAAGCGGCTTTCCAATCAACCTCAGTGCTGTCACCTTTTTCAGTTAAATCAATGCTTGCTGAATAGTCAGTTACGGGCAAAGCGGGAACTTCTTCTTCTGCGCCGGCATGAGTAATCTTTTTACTTGAACTCATTTCAGTAATTTTATAAGCATAAGACAGTTTCTTGTCGTCATACTTTTTTAATTCTTCGGTAATCGTGTTGCCGTCTTTTAAGGTTAAAACACGCGTCGCACCTTTGGTATTGCCACCCTGAATGCTGGTGTTAACAATATCAGGATGCCAGGACATATCACCAAAGTCTTTGATAAGAGCCCAAACTTTTGCAGCAGGCGCGTTGATGGTGATTTTCTCAGCGGTTTTTTGACGCACAGGACCATGAGCGCTGGCTATTGAAGTAAACAAGAACAGCAAAACTGAAACAAATACAGCAATTTTCTTCATATTAACTTACCTTCCGGGGAATATAAAAATCTAAAATGTATATTATATGACAACCAAGCCCTGCAAGCATCAGCTTAAGCTAATTTAAAACAGAACAGGAATAAAAGGCTTAAAAACAAGTCCGGTATATTGTCAACCATCCATAGACTCAATCAGTCATCTGAACGATGGGATTGGCAATAAAAAACAACTGCCAGTATCGGTATTCGATAGCTGCACTTGCATCTACACGTCTAATTTAAAGAGGCCAACTTAATCCAAGCACTTGCTTTCAATAATAGCCAGTTTGTCAGATTGGATTCCAAGTAATAACTCGCCTTTTAACAAACCGACTAATTCCCTTCCGGCCATGTTAAAACGCCAACCGTGCAACAATGGGCACTCATTATCGTCATTAAACAACAGCTCTTCCAGGTCTTTACGCGTCGCAAGAATAACGGGGTTCAATAAGTTTTCTTCAGCGCGTATTCTGACCAGTGCCGTTAAAATATCCAGTACCGCTTCTTGTTGCTGAGTTTTTTTTGCAGGTCGTCCTTTTTCATTTAAAGGTGTCGGTGCGCGGTTCTTGGCAGCCATAATTAAGTCGCACAGTTCTGTGCCATAACGATTAACCGTGCGTTCATTAATGCCTCGAACATTGGCCAGTTCGCTCACTGTTTCCGGTTGCAGCTTGGCCAAATCGAACAGCATCTCATCACGCAACAGCCAACTTTTGGGGCGATCTTCAGACTGCGCGGCATTTTCCCGCCATTCGGCCAAGGTTTGAACAATCGACAGTTGTTTTCCTGTTAGTTTGTTTTTACCTTTAATTTTTAACCAGGCTTTTTCAGGCCTTACCTCATAAAGATCGGGATTAGACAAATCAGCAAAATCACGCTCCAGCCAATCGCCCCGTCCCAATTCGGCTAATTTCTGCAACATCATTTGATAAATCTTGCATAAATAAATGACATCATCCGCAGCATATTGAATTTCCGCCTCTATCAGCGGCCGTTTGCTCCAATCCGCCCGAGTATGGGCCTTGTTTAAATTCACATTTAACAAACTGGAAACCAGCATCGCATACCCCGGATTCTCCTGAAAACCCAGCAACGGCGCAGCAATTTGGGTATCAAAAAGCGGCTCGGGTAATTTTCCGGTTAATTGATAAAATATCTCCAAATCCTGGCGACAGGAATGGAATACTTTTATGATGGATGGGCTGTATAAGACTTCAAAAAGGATGTCCAGGGACGGTAATGCTATGGGATCAACGCATGCTACCCATTCCGGCGTAGCTATTTGCAGCAGACAAAATTTTGGGTAATAAGTTTTTTCCCGTAAAAACTCCGTATCAAGAGCTAACCAAGGTTCTTTTTTTATTTGTTCACACAGCTTCGCCAGCTGATCAGGGGTATTTATGTATTGTATATTTGTCATAGTGTTAAACGATCAGTCGTTAAATTAACCGTAAAAATTATGTGTTTTACGCTTAATGATGGTCTTCCATTTTAATGATAAAGTTTTGTTTTTTGTCTCTAATTACATAGGCGAGTTTGTATTATTCCAGTTAGCACTTATCAGCAGAACTGTTCCCTACTAATTTGCGAACAGTCCGACAAAGCAGCCATTATTGATCGCCGGCGGCGATATGGGTAGAGCGATATTGTTATGGTAGGCGAAGAAATCGGGATGTTTTTCACTGCACTGGACATACACAGGGATATGTGGTTTTTTGTTCGCCGCAATACCAAACTGGACATAGTCGACGATGTGTTATTTAAAGGCTCAAAATCGGCCGAAACGATTTGCCAAAAGGAGATTTCAACACCCTGATTAATCCAATCAAAAATAATCTATCGGCTGCGTAGACAGACAGGAGGTAAAGCACCAAAAACAAGCGCTTTTAAGCGATACAGGAGCAGCGTAGCAGTGTACCGATCTTGTTCCGATCGGATTAACCGCCACTGATCTGATCAGGACCGCTATTGCCGAACGGGCGAGCACGCTGCCTCCCTCGTCTACCTGGGTTTTTGTCACGTTTTTTATTACGTGCTTTTACCCGCCTTATGTCCAATTTATGTTGTTTAATTTCCACCGATTTTAAATGCAGAAAAATATCCTGCGGCATTTCATCGGGCAACTCAACAAGCGTATAGTCACCCTGTATATTAATATTATTAATATTATTTTTGTCTACTCCAGACTCTTCAATCAACAGCTTTTTAAGTTCTTCCGAGCTAATCTGATGCTTACACCCCACATCCAGGCGATAGCGAACCATTTTAATGCCCGGTTGGACAGTCGCTGTCCCTGCCGGTCTTGCATTCATGCGTTGTTCTACCTTCCCCCCTCCTGGAGCCGTAACTCCTGTTCTGACCTCCATGGATGGAGGAAATGCCGCAAGACTGTCGGGAACAGTCACGGCCATGCTGTCTTTATTGTTGCTGCTCATCCGTTTCACGATCTTGACGATCTAACCGCACTGCACTGCTTCAAAGTCTGTCCTGATAAATTTCCACAAAAGCCTCGTCACGCAATCGGCGCACCCATAGCTCTGTTTCTTCTTCAATTTTCCGCTTCCGAATAGCCTCTCTGACTAGGTTCTTTTTAAACTCATTACTATCGTCCTTATTTTCTCGACCTAAGACCTGAATGATGTGCCAGCCAAACTGAGTCTGTACCGGGTCACTCACTTCATTAATGCCGAGTTTTGCCATAGCTTCTTCAAACGGCTTAACCAAATCACCAGGGCCTACCCAGTCAAGTGAACCGCCTTTTAATGCCGAACCTTTATCATCTGAATGCGCCCGTGCCAATGCGGCAAAATCATCGCCATCAGCAATGCGGACTTTTAACGCCAGCAGGCGTTTTTTTGCCTCGGCATCATCAACCAACTCATTGGTTTTAATTAAAATATGCCGAACTTTGGTTTTGATGATTATGTGATTATCCGTGCCTTTTAGCTCCAACATTTTAATAATATGAAAACCACTCGGACTGCGTATGGGTTCAGACACATCGCCCTGCTTCATTTCCCTGATTTCATTAACAAACAAGGTTGGTATTTCACTCATGGGCCGCCAACCCAGATCACCACCCTTTAGGGCATTTGCATCCTCTGAATCACTTATTGCCGTTTGACTGAAATCTTGTCCTGTCCGCAGTTTCTTAACCAGATCATCGGCTTTACTCATTGCATGCTGCACCTCTGTCGATGACGCACCTTCTTTGACTGCAACCAATATATGGCCTAGATGATACTGCGTAGACTCTTCGCCAATTTTATCCTGGGTTTCCAAGTAGTGTTCAACCTCGCGGTCAGTCACTTTAATGCGTCCGCCTATCTCTCTGCCGCGTAATTGATTAATAATGATTTCGTTGCGCATATTATCCAAAAAGCTTTGATAACTAATGCCCTGCCCTTCCAGTTCTGCCCTGAATTGTTCAACATCCATATTATTTCTTTGGGCTATATCTGCGGTCGAACTGTTAAGCATTTCTTCGCTGACGGTAATCCCGGCCTTTTCCGCTAACTGCCGCTGAAGTTTATCAACAATCATTTTTTCCAGTACTTGTTTACGCAGTATATACGTAGGCGGAATCGCGGCGTTATTTTGCTGTATTCTTTGTTCAATAACCGCGACTTCTTTTTGTAGTTCCCGCTCAAGGATAACGTCATCTTCAACCACAGCAATTATGGTATCCAGAACTTCGGCCTGCACTAAAAAGCTGCCAAACAATAAATTACACAGCAGCACTGCAACAATAATTTTTTTCATGTTTTCTTGTTTGATCATTTTTGAGGTTTCCGATAACCATAAATTTGATTTTCAAAAAACTCGTCAAGTTTTTCGCCAATACCGGTCAATCCTTTAAGTTCTATCTGAAAAAACACGCCTGTCTGGCTTATACCTGTCGCATCGACGATAGTGGGATTATCCGCAATATTCGGATTTTGATTAAGCGTTAAGCTATTAATCCAGCGTCGTCCAATAACACGAAAGCGCCAGCAACAATTTTCTTTTTCCAGGCCAAAAAAACTTTCCTGGGTAGAATTGTTCAGCAATGAATACGTCCAACGTCCAACCACAGACCAATCATCGTAAACCGGCCAGTGAAAGGAAGCATCGCTTTGAATAATATCATAAGGCCTCGCATCCAGCGGAAACTCGTTTGAAATTGGAATAACTGTATTTTTTCTATAACGATAGCCCAGATTAACAATCTCACCCGGCTCATTAATATAATGCAGCCCGGCGTTGTGTCTGACAACCTCATTCAAATGAGGATTCCATTGTACCCCTGAGCTTACAGATATATGATCCGTCAACCCGACGTTGAGTTCAGTCACCAGATTTGACAACCTATCGGTATCTTGGAAATAGCCCGGAATAGCTTGTCTAAATCCCGGCAAAGGTTCCTGATAGCCCGGCAAGGCAACCTCTCTATCCCGAAAATAAACAATCTGACCCACACTGAGTTTTAGCTTTTCCTTGCCGGATTTAGCATCAACCAAACGTGTAGTTAAGGCTGCTGTAAGCTGATTGGCATCCTGTACCCTATCTATGCCGCTAAAGCGGTTTTCCAAGAACATGCTATTAAATGAAAAATCAGTCAATGCCGTATCAAATATCCGAATATCGCTCTGATCCGCATTGGGAATATACAAATAAAACAATCGAGGTTCTAGGGTATGCAGATAAGACCTATTAAAAAAACTCACGTCCTTTTCTGCATACAGACCGCTATCGGCAGAAAAAATCGGCAGGGTTCTTGACATACTGTCCGAGGCTAATACGCCACCTTTAGGATTGTTTAACGCATACTGGGTATGTTGCAAGGACAATTTTGGCGTTAAAAAAGCGCTGGCCGTTTGCAACGGAAAACTGACTGATGGCTTAACATTGGCTCGCTGTCCATTTATGATAGAGTCATGTTGAAAATGCACATATTCGACATCCATTGACGTATTCAACGGCATGAAATCGAATGCATGATTCAAATTCAAGTTAACCTGCGGCAACCTCCGATACGGCAAGCCCTCATCGGTTATCGCTTTATCAATCGACTGGTAGTTATCAACATGACCTGTTAAAGAAACCCCCTTGTTTGCATAACCCAGGTTAGCCTGACTTACAAGATAACTGTTGTACGTCGAGGTACTCAGTGCACTGCCCAAGTCAGAGAAATAATCTTTATCCGACACATAATTCAAATCAAAATTTGAACTGATATGGGGTGAGAATTGAGTGGCGTTTTTAAGCCCTGCCAAATACCGGGATTTATTAAGAAGACTGTCATTAGGCATAAATTCCAGATCCGTAGTGCCACGGGTCATCTCTGTCAAATAACGAAACCCCCCGCCCAGCACCGCCCCCCTATTTGAAAGATACTTCGGCCGTAAAGTTGCATCGAAATCAGGCGCTATATTCCAGTAATAAGGTGTTTCCAGCCTAAACCCGCCCCGTTGCGTGTTGCCAAATGAAGGCGCAAGAAAACCGGAAAGTCGTCTATCATCTATCGGAAAAGAAAGATAAGGCGAATAAAATACAGGCGTGCCTTTAAATTCAAGCCAAGCATTTTTAGCCGCGCCTTGACCGGTAGTCTTATTCAGTTTCAGCTCAGCCGCATGCACCACCCAATCCTGATTGCCGGGTCGGCAACTGGTATAAGCAACACCTTTATATCGCGTTAGGGAGCGACTCTCCTTATAAATTGTTTTGGCCCGGCCTCTGAGCGGCGTAGATGGGGAAATAAACAAAGAGTTCCTTAATCTGGCCTGATCGGACGCCAAGTTAAGGGATGCCGATTCACTGTGCAATGCCAATTCATCTTCACTGTAATAGACACTACCCTGTAAATCCAATGTCTCCGAAATGGTGTCGTAGCTCGCCTTATTGGAGACCGAACGCTGATCCGCGCGGGTCATTTCGACATTACCGACATAACTGTAGATTTCATTGTCGAATATTTCCGCATAATCAGAATTAATATCCAACGGTGACACGTTCCTCAAATCCTTTTCAGGGACAAAATCTGGCGGCCTGCCACTAGGCGCAGTACAGTTTAGCCAGGGATCATATTTTAGTTGGGATTTAAGATTGCTAAAGGTTTGTTCTTCATTATGATCAAACGCCGGGGTGAGCAAACTGATGCCCGGCTCATAGGTTTCAATAATCTTCGCCTGTCCCTTAGGATCGGTACCCGCCAGCTTACAATCCCAGTTTTTATCCGCCGTATTGGCATCGCAACTCCAACCCGGACGATTGGATTCAGTTTGAATTAGTTTTTTTGAATCAGGATCGACGGGTAGCTGGGCGACCGGCTTGGACTCTACGCTAACTTGCCTGATGTCTTTATCAGCCTTAGTGCTATCCGGGAGTTTGGGAGCGTCGGGTTCAGGCGCAGCATTCTCGGCTGAAACAGACCCAGATTCAATGCTTATCGGCTCTGCCACAGTCGGCTGAGTATTTTCGACAGCCTCAGGCTGCACGTCTTTCGCTGGTTCAGTATGATCAGGAATTGTTGCCGTAGCGGCTTTATTTGCAGTTTTTTTTTCGCCTACACAAACCCACTCTTTGCTATCCTTGCTTTGCACACAATTCCAGAGAGCCTCATTGGCAACGCTGACAGGCGCATATATAGATGGTAAAAAAAGCAGGAATAATCGACGGCGCATAGGTAATATTTAAGTTTAGTAGCGTAATGGATCATAAATCGAATAGAATGCCGGACGCTTATTTTACCTCACTACTACAGCATTATACTAATCTATCCTAAACATCATGATGCCTGAAGACTTAAGATCAATATCGATGTTCGACTGGCTTGAGAATGTTCTATTGCTCACCATCACCCATTGCGAACCCGCATCCAGCGATGCCAGCTTTCGGCGTTACTTTCGGGTAAAAACATCAGGCGGACAATTCATTATTATGGATGCCCCGCCAAGCAAGGAAAACATTGAACCCTTTATTAGAGTTGCCAAGCTGCTGACGCAGTCTCAGGTCAACGTCCCGATCATATTCCATCAAAACCTGACTGATGGCTTTTTACTGCTGGAAGACTTTGGTAGCCAATGTTTTCTGGATCAACTTAATGCGAGCACTGCTACCGATTTATATCAAAGCGCTTTCGACAGCTTATTCAAACTGCAAACCCAAACACCGGTACTAAACTCCGATCTGCCCGGCTATGACCAGCCGCTGCTGCGCAGGGAACTGGCTATTTTTGACGAGTGGTTTTTAGGTCGATTTCTGGATATTCAAATCCCCCCAGCTGTTTGGGAGAACGTCAGCTCCTTGCTCACAACATCAGCCTTGGAACAGCCAAGAACCTGCGTACATCGGGATTATCATTCCCGCAACCTGATGGTTTTAGCTCACGATTCCCCCGGAGTCATCGACTTTCAGGATGCCGTCATCGGCCCGATTACCTATGATCTGGTGTCATTATTGCGCGATTGTTATATCGCCTGGCCCGAACAACAGCTTGAACAATGGCGATTCAACTACTTTGAGCGACTCCTGCAGACAGGCCTGATTCATTGCAGCGAGGCCCAGTTTAACCGCTGGTTTGACCTGATGGGACTACAACGCCACCTTAAAGCCATCGGTATTTTTTCCCGCCTGCACTTAAGAGACGGCAAGTCCAACTACCTGGGCGACATACCGCGCACCCTGAACTATGTCACCACCGTATGCGCGACTTACCCTGAGCTTGCCGAATTCAATGATTTTCTGCATGTCCATGTGTTACCTGTATTGAACGAAGTCGAAATATGAAAGCCATGATTTTAGCGGCAGGGCGCGGCGAAAGAATGCGGCCATTAACCGACCACACGCCCAAACCTTTACTGCAAGCCGCCGGCAAACCGCTGATCGAACATACCATTAAGCAACTGGTTGCCGCCGGTTTTTATGATATAGTCATCAATCATGCCCATCTGGGCTTACAAATAGAAGAACGGCTGGGCAACGGCAATCAGTTTGGCGCCGACATAAGCTATTCACCCGAAGGCGAACAAGCATTGGAAACGGCAGGCGGCATCATTAACGCCCTGCCTTTATTAGGCGACGGAGTGTTTTTGGTCGTCAATGGCGATATCGCCACAGACTTTGATTTTGCCAAACTCAAAAACCTGACGGTCGATTTGGCTCATCTGGTTTTGGTCGACAATCCAGCGCATAATACAGACGGCGATTTCGGCCTGGATAATACCGGATCGGTCGTTGCAAACAGCAGTGAACAATTCACCTTTAGCGGTATCGGACTGTATCGCCCCAAGCTGTTTAGCAACATACCCGCAGGTCCCAGTAAACTGGGCCCTTTGTTACGAGTGGCTATAGCGAATGGCCGGGTTTCAGGACAAAAAATGAACGGCTTCTGGATGGACATAGGCACGCCGGAACGTTTGCAAGATCTGGATTTTTATTACACACAACAAAGGAAACGATCATGACTGAGCATGTTTACAAAAAAATAGAACTCACCGGTTCATCAACAGTTGGCATGCAGGAAGCCATCGAAAACGCCATTAGCAAGGCATCAAAAACTATCCATGATATGCGCTGGTTCGAAGTTATCGAAACCCGAGGCCACATAGAAAACGGCAAAATCGCACACTGGCAAGTCACCATTAAAATCGGCTTTGCTCTGACAGAATAAACATAGTGTCATTCGCTGATCACTGATAAATATTAAATGCTCGAAACATCTTGTCCATTCAGGAATAACGCATGCATTTCGATGTTTTCAATGGCGATGCCGACGGCATTTGTGCGCTGATTCAACTACGCCTGGCTCAGCCGCAGGCAGCCAAGCTCATTACCGGCATTAAGCGAGATATACAACTACTGGATAAATTTACCGCAAGTTCAGGCGATCACGTCACCGTGCTGGATATTTCCCTGCAAAAAAACAGTGCACGGGTTAATGAGTTTTTAAGCCGCGGGGCTCATATTTTTTATGTGGATCACCACCAATCCGGCGATATTCCAAAACATCCCCACCTAAAGACACTGATTAATACCGACAGTACTATCTGCACCAGTCTGCTAATCAATCAATACCTGAAGGGGAAATATCCGCTATGGGCGATAACGGCGGCCTTTGGCGACAACATAAACCACAGCGCCGAACAATTGGCCGCCACCCTAAACCTAAATCCAGCAAAGCTCGACATTCTGAAAAATTTAGGCATCTACGTCAATTATAACGGTTACGGCAGCTGCATGGCTGACCTGCATTTTGCGCCGAATAAACTGTATCTGGAAATGGCTGGCTTCCAATCCCCTTTTGACTTTATCAGCGACAACCATCACATCTTTGCTCAACTGCAACACGGCTATCATGAAGACATGGCAAATGCCCGTAACATCAACCCGGAATACCAAAGCGATACGGTCGCTGTATTCATCCTGCCCGACACTCTCTGGGCAAGACGCGTTAACGGCGCATTCGGCAATGATTTAGCCAACCTAAATCCTTCCAGAGCCCATGCCGTGATCACTCATAACCCGGACAACAGCTATCAAGTTGGCGTCAGAGCGCCAGCATGTTACAAAAATCAGCCCAATAAAACCGGAGCCGACGAACTATGCTCCGCCTTTCCAAGCGGCGGCGGACGCAAAGCTGCTGCCGGCATCAATCATTTACCCCGTGATCAGCTTAATATTTTCATTCAAAAGTTTGAAGAATTTTATTCCTGAGTAGCTGGTACAATAAATAAACCGCCAACCAGACCGCCGAAATCAACACGCATGAACTCACAGACCAATCAAACCTACTCAGAGCCATCCACCCCCAATCGACTGGAAGGACTCCAACACATTAACCTGCAACTTGCGGCACTGGGCCAACCAACGTGTGCAGTGGAAAACGACCCGCAATATCTTAAAATTGCCGGTGGTTTGTTAAAAAACTATTCCCAGCAACGTCGTCTGCTGGCGCTGACCAAATACCGTTGCCCGGCAGACCAGCGCATTCAGGATTTTCTTAACGGTTACTTGACTGAAAACGGCGTAACCATCGATCAGAATGCATCCATCAGTTTGCCGGGTGAAACCTTTGTGCTGGAACAGAAAGGACTGGCAAGGGAGTTATCCCTGCCCTTCCAGCATAACGAATTTCACTCGGCTTATATTGATTCCTACCGGATACAGCAAGGTGTGCTGCATAATCCGCAAAATGACCGGCGCACCACCAAAGGCGTGTTCCATATTGCCGCCGGTGGTCTTCCGGTTCCGGCTGATAAAAACGAAGTGCCGGTAGCGACTTACGCGGCGCTGCTCCGTGCAGCCCTGACGCCTCCGGCCGACCTCTTAAGCCTGCCTTTTACCAGCGCCCAACAAAACAGCGCAAAACTCTGGGTGTCGTCGCTGATGAGACCTATCGTGTGCCCGGAAATTTCTGACACTATGCCGGTCAAAACCATGGAAGTCCGCTTTTTCGCACCCGGCGGACTGGTCGCAAATCTGGATTTTGTTGAAGCTATTTTCGGCAATGCCGGCAACCCGCTTCTGCCCGAAAATGATGCCGCATTAGATAGCGCCCATTGGACCGGACATACCGGCTGCATTATTCTCGCACCGCATCTGGTTCATTGCCGCAAACAAGCTCTGGGACTGCCGCACGTTGATGATGCCACCGAGCGCCAGCGTAAAGACGGCATGTGCTGGCAGCATGAAGATGATCTTTACAATAACGGACAGCCCTTTAAACTGGTATGCCGGAACATGCAGGGAGTGATTGTCACCCTCATTGCCGACAACTATTTCGGCTACAGCAAAAAGGAAATCAAATCCCAGATCAGTTATTCAGCCAATCTGTACGGCGGCTGTGAAGAAGAGCATTCAGGAGGTGCGCTGGCTTTCCCTAGAGTCATCCTTGGCGAAATCTTTTTGCCGCATAGCTCCTATATCAGCGAGCATTATTCTTTCGATAAAGTCTGCCGGCAACTGGCGGCCATCATAGAGCCTAAAGAACAAGGCTACGCTATTGACAAGAATTATGCCGACATCATTTACATACCCAATTCGGCAAAGATCAACATTCAGCTACAGCAAATCAGCTGGACGCATAACAGGCAGCCGCAAACGCTTAAATTGCTGTTCAACCACACTTATATATATCCGAACGGTTTTAAAATCCACATGGAACGTCATCCTAATGCGCCCAGTTGGCGCTTGATCGGCACCCACCAGGAAGGCACTTTTTGTCATAAACCGAGTACGGTATCCGGAGGCGGCAAGTCGGAAATCTCAAAATCCATTGCCGGGGCAACGATTTTCGGCGCCGTTTTTATCGATAATTTCGACAAAGACATGGCGATAGTCACCCAACTATTCGAACATGATTATTCCTCCCGGTTTCGAGATCCGGCCATGCACGGCCTCGACCAACGCCCTCTACTTAGCAATGAACGCAGCCTGGGTTCCGTAATTAAACTGCTGACACCTTCTGCAAGTCAATATTCGGATGCCTATAACCGCTGGCTGGGGGAAATCCCCCGACATATCCTGGCAGTAGTACTGATGATCAAACGTTTTTACAAGGAAGAATGGCAGTCGGACTGGAGGAAACATTTCTCCGTCGATATGGTCAACAGCCACCCGGGAAACGAACTGAAATTTCAAGACCGGAAACTGATCGCCAGCTATCTGCGCGTAGGTTTTGACGAAAAAGGTGCATGGCGGGTATTCAAACTGCGCCAGGATTTTATCGCCTCAGCCAAAGTCCAGATGGAAGATGATATTTCCGCATCCACCGTGGTGCCGCTACGTTATCTTACCGGGCTTAATCCCGACTATAAAAACCCCAGCGTTAAACTGGTCGAAAACTGCGAACAAAGTTTCTTTCAGCGTCCTGATGATGCGATTCATCGGGGTACCGATTTACAGACCGAACTGGATTTTTCGGGTGCGAATAATTTTATCTCCAACTTTCAACCGTTGACCCCGCAAGATGCCCGCGAGTTCATCGAAGATGTCATTCACTTCGACAAATTCAGCGCACCGATGCAAAACGTCATCACCCTGGCCGCAAAAGGCAAAGCAGGCGAGTACTTCGTATCCTCGGCGCATCCTCGTCTGGTTGACGGCAAACCCAGCCTCAACGTCCGTTACCTGCAACTGCGTCCCGACATTGCCAACCCAAAAGCGCGCTATATTGCGGAGCAGTCCACCCGTTTAGCACGGGGTCTTAATGCCGATCAAACCGTTTACTTTCCGGTTAGCTCGGTATTGACAGGACGACGCAATAACCCTGCCGACCTTGAGGCAGGCATCCGGCCGTTGGCCATCTATAATCCGATCCATTACCAGGAATTGCCTGAGCTGTTTATGGATTTTATTTGCAGTCTGACCGGAAAATCGCCATCCACAACCGGCGCGGGTTCCGAAGGCGCATTGACCAAAGGCCCGTTCAATGCCGTATCTGCGACCGCCGACCTGAACACCGCGCTGGTTTCATTCATACTGTGCGGCTACGACGGTTTTTCCACAGCGGCGGGTTTCATAGGTTCCCAGCGTCGTATCGATCACGACATCAGTTTGCTGATTCCGGAAATCTGGTCACGCCTGCCGGTAGCCGAGCGCGACCCGCAGTATTTAATTGAACAGGGACAGCTGGAAAAACTGGAAGATTTTGAATACGAGGGTCGCACTGTTTTCCAAAGTCGCCTGGGTTACCGCATTACCGAACGCTTCGTGCATACCAATTTCGGCAAGATGTTTGATTACCCAACGGCAGTATTCGACGAAGCCATGTTGAAACCGGAAACACAGGATCTGCCCAGCTATGTTGACGGCATCGACAATGTTTACGAAGCGCAGCAACGGGTAGCGCAACTGTATTTTCAGGACGGCTCCATCGATGACGCCTGCCCGCCCTTAAAAGCGCTGTTACACATCATGGCTAACGGCCATTATGCGGGCAAAACCGTCAGCGATCCGGATATTCGCGCCATGTTCACCCGCGACTATTTGCTGCAAAGCGACTGGTATCAACAGCGCCTTGAAATCAAACAGCAACGCGACAGCAAGCTGTGGCAGCAACACCAGACTTATATCCGGCAACAATTGACGGCAACGGAACAGAACGATTCGACCTTTCGCGCCGAGTTAAATCAAAAACTCGAAGCGGCGGAACGGATGCTGGCCGAAATCAACGATCCGGCTTATCTGCAACAGCTACAAGGGACTTTAGGGGCGGATTGGGTGCATCATTCGTAGGCAAGAATAAGCCGGTTTGAGCAACACCGGAAACGACTGTTTCCGGGAATTACCACGAAGAACACGAAGTTTTCAACATATTGTTATTTGCTCTGTGTCCTTCGTGTCTTCTGCGGTAAATAATGTCTGTCTACTGGAACCGAAAACCCAATAAGGCCAAGAGCCGAAGCACAAAACCAGTTACTTAAACAGCTCCCTATCACTGACCGAAGCACTCAAATTTAAATCCGCACCAAACAAAATATACGGAAGAAAGCTTCATCGATCAAGTAGATAAGGCTTTATATGGCGCTAAAGCCGACGACAAAAATAGGGCCTATTCAACGCTAAAAAACGGTTGGTTACCTATTGAACAATGATACTCTATATAGTTGAATTCTCAGGACGTAGCAAGGCTTCCGCAATAAACCGAACAAGCTGCCCATTATTTTCAATATCAGCATAGCGCAGTCCAATTTTGCATTGATCGCTGGATATACGTCGAGAAAAAACCACATGACACCGCGCGACTATCTTGGATAACAGTCCGTCATCATTGGACAGATTCAGATCGACAAACACCGATACCGGCCTGCCTCCACGCACAAAACTCCCTCCCGGCGTAATCATATTCCGTTGCTTGATATTACACTCCACACTTAGCCCATCACTGGATATATCTATCGCAAGCACCTTAATGCACATACCATCCTCGGTAGTAACCATAGCGGAAACTTGTATAGGAATTCTTTGATAAAGCCTACGTTTCATAACCATCCACACTGACTATCAAAATTACTTAAAAATTTCAGTTGAAAAACATTATTCCGATGCAATTGAAGGAATTTTCACCACGCAGCCATAGTTTTACAAGGTTCAAGGTGCTTTTACCTAAGTACTAAATAATCGGCTCGCCTCTGGCTAATTTGGGTAAATTGCCTTCCAAACCCATCGCACTGCGCATTACTTTATTTTTAGCGGGTAAAATCCGCTCGGCTAAGCCCAGTCCCAAGTTGCGTAAGAACTTAACCGGCAACGTCTGATTGCTGAACACTCGGTAAAAAACATCCATGACTGTCATCATTTTCAGGTTTTCATTGCGGCGCATTTTTTCGTAGCGACTCAAAACCGTCAAATCACCCAGTTCAAGACCTTGCTTGTCGGCCTCAATCAGAACCTCGCCCAAGGCCGCCGCATCCAGCAAACCGATATTAACGCCCTGCCCCGCCAATGGATTGATCATATGCGCCGCATCGCCGACCAGAACCACACCGGGTTTAATATAGCTTTGCGCATGCTGGCGTTTCAACGGAAAACTCGCCGTTCCCAAAATGGCATTAACCTTACCCAGACAATCAGGAAACGTCATCGTCAATTCGTGCAGCAACTCGGCGTTAGGCAATGCTTTCAACCGGTTTACCTCATCCGGCGAGTTATACCAGACTATTGATCCGTAATGCCCGGTTAACGGCAAAAATGCCTGCGGCCCGCTGGGCACAAAGCGCTGCCAGGTTATATCCTGCTGCCCGTAATCCGTCTCGATATAAATCACCAGCGCATGCTGCTTATAATCCCAACTGCTTACGCCCAAACCCACTGTTTGCCGGACTCTGGATTGACCGCCATCTGCGGCAACCAACACTTTTGCCGACAAAATACGGCCATCAGCCAGTTCCACTACGGTCAGATTTCCAGCAGAATAGTTAATTTTATCAATGGTAGCCGGGCACATCAGCTCGATATTGGCAAAATCCTGTAACCGCTCCAATAACGCCAGTTGAGTCACCCTGTTTTCAACGATATAACCCAATTCGGAATAATGAATATCATCGCTGCAAAATTCGGTGTCCCCCGCGGTTTCCCAGACACGCATCCTGCGAAACGGACAAAGCCTGCGCTTGACCACACCATTCCAGGCACCTACAGTTTCAAGGATATTTTTTGACGCAATACTCAGCGCAGAAACCCGTAAATCATGCGGCTGATCAGCAGCAAAAGCTTGCGGAGGAACACTTTCTATCACCGCCACTTTCAATGAGCTCCCGCCAAGACTACAGGCAACAGCAGCGCCAACCATGCCCCCGCCAACAATTACAACATCAAAATTTTCTTTCATCATTAACCAGTCAACATATGAATTTACTTAACCTAGAGTAAGCAGATTGATTATTAAACCACGAAGACACGAAGGACACGAAAAAAACCAAGGTAAAATCGGTAACTATTCAGCCTCGCCCTTGCCTCGTTAAGTCCTGTAGTCCAGTCTCGCACTTCCAGTTGCGTTACTGAGCCACGGAACGAGC
Organism: Methylobacter svalbardensis; assembly: GCF_037671525.1. NCBI lineage: Bacteria > Pseudomonadati > Pseudomonadota > Gammaproteobacteria > Methylococcales > Methylococcaceae > Methylobacter > Methylobacter svalbardensis. The sequence continues at coordinate 31,441 of NZ_JAWPOH010000014.1, read as the reverse complement.
ATCGACAAGGGTGAATAAACGGCGATAATCGAAGCAATATTCCATTCCATCAAAACAACGCAAAACAAACACCGCATATAAATGGAAGTATAAGCAAAATAACTCCCACGCGCCATAACAAAAGACCGCTGCCAGTCCCATATCCATGCACAATATCCAGCTCTGTTTACTCGCAGGGGCGGCAAAAGATTGCGTGACAGAATTACTTGTTATCCGTATAATTAAATAATTTTGCCGCCCCTGAGACCTTTGATGCAGGCATCAGAACAGGTACGGAACGAGGGTTCTTAACTAAAAGAATAGCAACCCTTTTGTAATATTTTTCAGAGGTGACAATGAGTCAAAGTACGCTACCGACCAGACAGGGTTTATATGATCCACGTAATGAACATGATGCTTGCGGCGTGGGTTTTATCGTTCATATAAAGGGTCACAAAAGCCATGAAATCGTGCGTCAGGGTTTGGAATTACTGATCAACCTGACCCACCGTGGCGCGGTCGGCGCAGATATCCATGCGGGCGATGGCGCTGGTATTTTGCTTCAAATTCCCGATGCTTTTTTCCGCGCGGAATGCGACAAACTTAGCATCTCTCTCCCGAAAGCCGGAGATTATGCGGTCGGCATGATATTTTTACCTAGCGACACCGCCAATCGAGCCACTTGCGAGAAGCTGTTAACCGACATCATTGTGCGCGAAAATGCCGTGCTGTTAGGTTGGCGCGATGTGCCGGTCGACAACCAAACCCTGGGTGAATCGGTAAAACTGGTTGAACCGTTTATACGGCAGCTTTTTATCGGTCGCAGCAATGATTGCGCAGATCAAGACGCTTTTGAGCGCAAGCTGTTTGTGATCCGCAAGCAAGTTGAAAACGCCGTCCGCGATTTGAAGCTGGATCATGGCCACTCTTTTTATATTCCGTCGTTATCGTCACGCACCATAGTCTACAAAGGCATGTTGCTGGCAGATCAGGTCGGAGCGTTTTATCCGGATTTGAACGACGAGCGCATGGACAGCGCCCTGGCGTTGGTGCATCAGCGTTTTTCCACCAACACCTTTCCGACCTGGGATCTGGCGCATCCTTTCCGGCTGATCGCCCATAACGGCGAAATCAACACCTTGCGCGGCAATGTTAACGGCATGGCGGCACGTCGTCATTCCATCGCGTCCAAAGTTTTGGGCGACGATATGCACAAACTGTGGCCGTTGATCAACGAACAGCAATCTGATTCGGCCTGTTTCGACAATGCACTGGAATTATTGCTGGCGGGCGGCTATACACTCGCCCATGCGATGATATTGCTGATCCCAGAAGCATGGTCCGGCAACGTGTTAATGGACGAAAAACTGCGCGCGTTTTACGAATATAACGCTGCCCTGATGGAACCCTGGGACGGACCTGCGGCCATCGCCTTCACCGATGGCCGCCAAATCGGCGCAACCCTGGATCGCAACGGCTTGCGTCCTGCGCGCTACTTGGTCACCGATGATGATTTCGTGATTATGGCCTCGGAAATGGGCGTACTTGAAATCCCCCAGCACAAGATCATCAAAAAATGGCGTTTGCAACCGGGCAAAATGCTGCTGATCGACACCGAACAAGGCCGTATTATCGACGACGCGGAATTGAAAGCCAATTTGGCAGCTTACCACCCTTATGCCGAGTGGCTGAGCAAAACACAAATTATGCTCGCCGATCTGCCTGCCGAAATTTCCGCAATGGCACCGGATGCGCATACCCTGCTGGATAGACAACAAGCTTTCGGTTATACCCGTGAAGATATTGAATTCATTCTGAAACCGATGGCAAAAACCGGACAGGAATCGATCAGCTCAATGGGCATCGATGCTGCACTGGCGGTGTTATCTGAGCGTTCGCGCTTATTATACGATTATTTCAAACAAGGCTTTGCCCAGGTCACCAACCCTGCCATAGATCCTATCCGCGAAGAATTGGTCATGTCTTTGGTTTCACTGATCGGCCCACGCCCTAATTTATTGGGCCTGGACGAAGGCGGCACTCACATGCGTCTGGAAGTAGATCAGCCTATTTTGACCAATCAGGATTTGGAAAAGATTCGCCGCATCGAAACACGTACCGGCGGCGTATTCAAGACTAAAACCCTGACGCTTTGCTATTCCTCCGATTTGGGAGCAAGCGGCATGGAAGCGGCACTCGATAACCTGTGTCTTGCGGCAAAACAGGCTGTTGAAGAAGGCAATAATATCCTGGCTCTGTCCGACCGCGACCTGGATGTTGCCCATATCGCGATACCTGCCCTGCTCGCAACTTCTGCGGTGCATCACTACTTGACCCGCGAAGGTCTGCGTACTAAAGTCGGTTTGGTTGTTGAAACCGGCGAAGCGCGCGAAGTCCATCATTTTGCGCTGCTGGCGGCTTACGGTGCGGAAGCGGTTAATCCTTATCTGGCGTTTGACACACTCTCCGGACTTTGTGAAAACATTTCCGACCTCACCGAGTATGAAGCACACAAACGCTATACCAAGGCGATCTCCAAAGGCCTGCTTAAAGTCATGTCCAAAATGGGTATTTCGACTTACCAGTCTTATTGCGGCGCACAAATTTTTAATGCTCTCGGTTTGGCAGAACCGTTTCTGGACCGCTATTTCACCGGCACAACCAGCACTGTCGAAGGTGTCGGTTTAGCCCAAATCAGCGAAGAAACCGCTCGCCGCCACCGGATTGCTTTCGGCAATGCGCCGTTATACCGCGATGCGCTGGATGTTGGCGGCGAATATGCCTACCGTATACGTGGCGAAGCGCATACCTGGACACCTGCAACCATCAGCACCTTGCAACACGCAACGCGCAGTAACAGCTATGAAAAATATGCCGAATTTGCTCGCCTGATTGATGAACAGGGCGAAGCCTTACTGACCTTGCGCGGTTTAATGTCATTCAAGGAAGATGCAGCGCCCGTACCGCTGGATGAAGTGGAATCTGCTGCGGACATCGTCAAACGTTTTGCAACCGGCGCCATGTCGTTCGGCTCGATTTCCTACGAAGCGCACACTAATTTGGCCATTGCGATGAATCGCATCGGCGGCAAATCCAATACCGGCGAGGGCGGAGAACTTCCGGAGCGCTTCAAACCTCTGCCCAACGGCGATTCGATGCGTTCGGCGATTAAACAGGTCGCTTCCGGCCGTTTTGGTGTGACCACAGAATATCTGGTCAATGCCGACGACATTCAGATAAAAGTCAGCCAGGGTGCCAAACCCGGCGAAGGCGGACAACTGCCCGGACATAAAGTCGACGCGGTTATCGCCAAAGTACGTCATTCCACGCGAGGCGTAGGCTTAATATCGCCGCCGCCGCACCATGACATTTATTCGATTGAAGATTTGGCGCAGCTGATTCATGACTTGAAAAACGTCAATCCCGAAGCGCGGATCAGCGTTAAATTAGTATCGGAAGTCGGTGTCGGCACTGTTGCAGCGGGCGTTTCCAAAGCCCACGCCGATCATGTCACCATTTCCGGTTTTGACGGCGGCACCGGCGCAAGTCCAATGACCTCGATCAAACACGCCGGGTTGCCGTGGGAAATCGGCCTTGCAGAAACCCATCAAACACTGGTACTCAACAAACTGCGCGGACGTATCGCCGTCCAAGTCGACGGCGGTTTGCGCACCGGGCGCGATGTGATCATCGGCGCATTATTGGGTGCGGATGAATTCGGCTTTGCCACTGCGCCATTGATCGTGTCAGGTTGTTTAATGATGCGCAAATGCCATCTGAACACCTGCCCGGTCGGTGTGGCGACGCAAGATCCTGAACTGCGCAAACGTTTTACCGGACAACCGGAGCATGTGGTCAATTATTTCTTCATGGTTGCAGAAGATGTGCGCCAATGGATGGCAAAACTGGGTTTCCGCAGTTTTAATGAAATGATCGGGCGCTCGGACAAGCTGGACATGCAACGCTCACTGAACCATTGGAAAACCGAGGGACTGGATTTTAGCCGGGTTTTCTATAAACCTGCCGTGGACCCCGGCACTATTCTTTATAACTACGAACGCCAGGATCACGGCTTGACCCAAGCGCTGGATCATAGCTTGATTGCGCAAGCCCAACCGGCGCTGGAAAATGGACAACCGGTGATTATCAACACGCCTATCCGCAACATTAACCGGACTTTCGGTGCAATGCTGTCCGGCGAAGTCGCCAAACGTTATGGCCATAAAGGCTTGCCTGCCGATACCATAGTAATTCATGTCAAAGGCACCGCCGGTCAAAGTTTTGGCGCATTTTTGGCGCAAGGCATCAGCATCGACCTTGAAGGCGATGGTAATGATTATGTAGGCAAAGGCATGAGCGGCGGGCGTATCGCTATTTACCAGCCTAAAGACTGCCCCATTAATCCAGCCGAAAATATCATCGTCGGCAACACCGTGTTGTACGGTGCCGTCAGCGGCGAATGTTATTTCAGCGGCGTTGCGGGTGAACGTTTTGCGGTGCGCAATTCGGGCGCTCTCGCCGTCATCGAAGGCGTGGGCGATCATGGCTGCGAATACATGACCGGCGGCGTCGTGGTCGTACTCGGACAGACCGGCCGCAATTTTGCGGCGGGCATGTCAGGCGGTGTGGCTTATGTGCTGGATGAACAAGGCGATTTCGAAAAGCGTTGCAATATGGCCATGGTGGAACTCGAACCCATCCTCATAGAAGACGACACGCTGGAAGCTTTCGCACATCAGGGCGGCGACATGGAAACCCACGGACGTGTCCACATTATGTCCGATATGACCCGTTATGATGAGCAACGCTTAAAGCATTTAATTGAAAACCATAAGCGCTATACCAACAGCGCAAGAGCGCAGCACATTCTGGATAACTGGCAGGATTATTTGCCACGCTTTGTTAAAGTCATGCCGGTCGATTATCGCGAAGCACTCAAACAAATCCAGGCTGAACAAGCAGCAGCTGCGACCGCATAATCATTGCGACACTATTTAAGTAGAAGGTATTTAAAGATGGGTAAACCAACCGGGTTTATGGAACTAGCACGCACTGAGCGGCACATGACGTCACCGAGTGATCGTATCCAGCATTATCGCGAATTTACGCTATTCCCCAGTGATACCGAATTGGCTGAGCAGGGTTCAAGATGCATGGATTGCGGCATTCCTTTTTGCCATCAGGGCTGCCCTGTCAATAATATTATTCCCGACTGGAATGACAATGTTTATCAAGGGGATTGGCAACAGGCGTTGGAAACTTTACACAGCACCAACAATTTCCCTGAATTTACCGGACGCATCTGCCCTGCGCCCTGCGAGGCAGCTTGTACGCTCAATTTACAGGACCAGCCGGTAACCATTAAGTCGATAGAATGCGCCATTATCGACAAAGGCTGGGCAATGGGCTGGGTAAAACCGCAAATTCCGGAAAAACGTACCGGCAAACGGGTAGCGGTAATAGGTTCAGGACCTTCGGGACTGGCCTGCGCTCAACAGCTGGCACGTGCCGGGCATGAAGTTGTGGTCTATGAAAAGAATGACCGTATCGGCGGCTTATTGCGCTACGGCATTCCCGATTTCAAGATGGAAAAATCACACATTGACCGGCGTATTGCACAAATGCAGGCAGAGGGCGTCAGCTTCAGACCCAACAGCCATATCGGTACCGATATTTCCGCGCAGAAAATACTCGCCGATTACGACGCCGTGGTTTTAGCGGTAGGCTCCGAACATCCTCGCGACCTGGAAGTCCCCGGACGTAATGACTATCAAGGCGTTTATTATGCGATGGATTTCTTGCGTCAGCAAAACAAGCGTAATGCAGGCGATGTTATAGCCGAAGATGTCGCGATAACCGCAACCGACAAGCATGTCGTAGTTATCGGCGGCGGCGATACCGGTTCCGATTGCATCGGCACCTCGATTCGTCAGGGTGCAGCATCCGTGGTACAGATCGAAATTCTGCCGCAACCGCCTGAAAAAGAGAACAAATTGCTCACTTGGCCGCTGTGGCCTAACAAGTTACGCACCACGTCTTCACATAATGAAGGCATCAAAAAGCGTTACTGGAGCGTCAACACAAAAAGTGTTACCGGAAAAGAGGGGAAAATAACCCATCTGAACGCGGTCGAAGTGGAGTGGAAACAAGAAGGCGGCCAGTGGAAAATGAGCGAAAAGCCCGACAGCGCCTTCATTCTGGACGCGGATATCGTGTTTTTAGCCATGGGTTTCGTTCACCCGGTACACGAAGGCTTGTTGAAAGAACTGGGCGTTGAACTTGAGCGTAACAACATCAAAGCTACTGACAAACACTATCAAACTTCGGTCGATAAAGTATTCGCCGCAGGTGACGGAAGACGCGGGCAATCGTTGGTGGTATGGGCGATACGTGAAGGCAGACAAGCCGCCAAAGCAGTGGATGAGTTCCTGATGGGGGCATCGGAACTGCCGAGGTAATGATCCAGCTGTTTTGTGGGATTGGCTTTAGTCGCTCCCACAAACAGCCCGCTTAAAGTGCCTTAGATTTTATTTTCGAACACCGCTTACATTGATAAACGGTGATCAACTTCCCTTGTTTAACATCAAACTGCTGTTCATTTAAGACTTCCCATTTATGAAAACCGCTACGGCATAGGGTATTGCCTTTATGCAGTTCTGACAGTTTGGGTCGTTTAAATTGAACTATGTCCCCCATATTTTTCCTCCAATCCAGAAACAAGCACTTGCATTCAATCGGCTTTGATCGCCACTGTGCCGAAATCTCCTGCCTTCGCTTACATTCAAACTGACTTATTCCAGCCTTGCATGACTTGGTGATTAATTAATCCACTCATTTTTTGACAACTGCATTCCATGCCGCAAGCCAGGCTTGCGACTGATAAAAATCGGCTTTCCTGTCAAGAAAACCTGTCAACACCAGTCGCAGGATATTATCAATAATACCGAAGAACTCGGCGTAGCCCAGCTGCGGGCTGATATTGCGTATCTCCCCTTCCTTGATGCCGACTTCAATGATATTGATGATTTTCTTGAAAGCTGCGGATTCATGTAGCTGCTTTGCTTCCGGCAAAAACTCGTTGACGTTCAAAATCAACAAAAACCGCAGCACATCGGGCGCGTCATCGGTTAATTTGAACAGCAAATCGACAATGCCCCGTAATTGCTCGGATGATTTTTCATTGGTATGCCTTATGTCATCAATGGAGATGCTTAAGCTTTCGAGTATGTTTGCATGCAACTGCGCCGCAATCATTTGTTTGGTTTTAAAGTGCGGATAGATTATGCCGATGGCTCTTAGTCCGGCTGCCTCTTTAATATCGATTAGCGATGTATTGAAATAACCTTTCTCGGTAAATAATTTCAAGGCCGCCAACAATATTTCATCCTGCACTTCAGATTTAGTCTGAATATTTTCTATTTCCTGATCCATGTTCTTCTTTCACAGCTGATTCAATGCGCTGTATTATGTGTTATTGAAAATCCAAGCGGTCTATAGGTTACAGACCCAATTCTATTTTGCGGTCAATACCGCCAGTGCAGCCCTTAAGTAATTAATCATCGACCATAATGTCAATATCGCCGCAATATACAACAAGCCGTAGCCGCAATAATTTATGGGTATACCCAGTAAATCTTCGCGATATAACAACATGCCAATTGCCAGCATTTGCGCCGTGGTTTTCCATTTTCCCAATTGGGAAACTTTAACCTGCGCCCGCTGTCCTATTTCTGCCATCCATTCTCGCAACGAAGCAATAGTGATTTCCCTGCCGATAATGACAGCGGCAGGAATAGCCAGATAAGGACTGGCTTGCTGCTGGACGATCAACACCAAAATCATGGACACCATCAATTTATCCGCCACGGGATCTAAAAAAGCCCCGAACGGCGTTTCCATCTGCATCTTTCTGGCAAGATAGCCGTCCAGCCAATCGGTGATCCCCGCAGCTAAAAAAATCAGCATGCAGGCAACATTGGAATATTCCCAAGGCAAGTAAAAAACCACGGTTAATAAAGGAATTAACGCGATTCTTAACAGCGTAAGATTTGTAGGTAAGTTAAATTCAATCATCTTGATGATGGAATAGTTCGTATATTCGTTGTGCCACAGAACGACTTATGCCGTCTACACTGCAAAGAGCATCCACGCCAGCTTGTGAAATGCCTTGCAGACCCCCAAATTGTTTCAACAAAATCTGTCGCCGTTTAGGCCCCAATCCCGGAATGGCTTCCATAGCCGATTGTTTTTTAGCCTTGCCTCGACGCTGCCTGTGTCCTGTTATCGCAAACCGGTGCGCTTCATCGCGAATATGCTGAATCAACAACAGACCGCTGGCTCCCGGCTTTATATCTATCGGCTGCTCCTGCTCCACCAGAATCAGCTTTTCCATGCCGGGTTTTCTATCCGGCCCTTTGGAAACACCGACTATCATAACATTATTTATGTCTAATTCCGCCAGTGCCTTTTGCGCTTCATGCACTTGGCCTTTGCCGCCGTCGATGAGCAATATATCCGGGGCCGTATGTTCTCCCTGTTTGAGCCGCTTAAAACGCCTGAATACCGCTTGATGTATGGCCGCATAATCATCGCCGCCGGTTATGCCTTCTATATTAAACCGGCGATAAGCCGATTTTACCGGACCTTCCCGGTCAAAAACAACGCAGGACGCAACCGTCTGTTCGCCCTGGGTGTGACTAATATCAAAGCATTCCAGGCGTTTCGGCAATTCCTTGCAGCCCAATTCTTCCTGCAAACTGAGAAACCTGGCATAAATCCCCTGTTTATCGGACAACTTGCTCAGCAATGAATTTTCGGCGTTGGTACAGGCCATTTGCAGCCATTTTAAGCGCTCGCCCCTGACATGATGAGAAATAGCCACCGGATGTTTTGCCTGAGTCGCCAACACTTCCATCAACAACTCGACTTCTTCCGGTTGATGACTGACGATCAATTCATGAGGCGTCTGTTTATCTAAGTAATATTGCGGAATGAACGCCTGGACGATAGCGGCCGGATCATAGTCATCAGTTATCTTGGGATAAAATACCTTGTTGCCCAGATGCTGTCCGTTGCGGATAAAAAATACCTGTACACATGCCACGCCGGCTTTGGTAGCGCAAGCAATAATATCGACATCGCCGCGTTCGCCATGCACAAAATGCTTTTCCAGCACCGAGCGCAATTTTGCGATCTGATCCCTGAAACCGGCGGCCTGCTCATATTCCTGACTAGCCGCCGCCTGTTCCATCTTAACAATCAACTGGTCAATCAGCAGACTGCCCTTGCCTTCCAGAAACAGCACCGTGCTGCCAACATCCTGCGCATAGCCGGCTTTATCGATTAGACCGACGCAGGGCGCAGTACAGCGGCCTATCTGGTGTTGTAAACAAGGCCGGGAACGATTGTTGAAAACTGAATCCTCGCATTGCCTGATCGGAAAAATCCGTTGCAGCAATTTCAGACTTTCCTTGATGGCGCCGATACCCGGATAAGGACCGAAATATTTACCCTTACGCTTTTTTGCGCCGCGATGCAGGGTGATCTGGGGAAAATCCTGATCCGTAGACAGGAAAATATAGGGGTAGGATCTATCGTCTCTTAAGCAGATATTGTATCGGGGTTTATGGCGTTTGATTTGCTGGCATTCCAGCAACAATGCCTCGCCTTCGGTATGCGTTACCGTAACTTCAATGTTCGCAATCTTGGCGACCATCGTCTGTTGCTTGGTCGAGGCCGTTTGCTTTTTAAAATAGCTGGAAACCCGGTTTTTAAGGTTTTTAGCCTTGCCGATATAAATGATCTCGCCCTGGTCATTGAGCATCTTGTAAATGCCGGGGCGCGTGGTCAGGGTTTTTAAAAACGCTGTTACGTCAAAATGGTTTTCTGATGAATCGGGACTCACACTTTATCCTGGTAACATAAAACATTGCAAGGTTTTCATGATCTTACATTACGCTATATCCGCCAGATTGCCCTTGGTTTCCAGCCACACCTTCCGGTCTTGCGAACGTTTTTTGGCCAGCAATAAATCCAGCTGACCGTTGGTATCGTCGTTTTCCTCAACCGTTAACTGCACCAGTCTGCGGGTATCCGGATTCATCGTGGTTTCCCTCAGCTGGCTGGGGTTCATCTCGCCCAGGCCTTTAAAGCGTTGGACATTGATTTGGCCTTTGAGTTTTTCGGCGGCAATGCGATCCAGCACCCCTAGTCTTTCGGCTTCATCCAGCGCGTAAAACACCCTCTTGCCGACATCGATCCGGTACAACGGCGGCATCGCAACAAAGACGTGTCCTGCTACCACCAGCGCATTGAAATGCTGATAAAACAACGCGCAGATCAGGGTCGCAATATGGTTGCCGTCGGAATCGGCATCGGCCAGGATGCACACCTTACCGTAACGCAGGTTCTGCAAGTCGGAAGAACCCGGCTCTATGCCTAAGGCCACGGCAATATCATGGACTTCCTGCGACGCCATCACCTGAGCGGACTCGACTTCCCAAGTATTCAAAATCTTGCCGCGCAACGGCATAATGGCCTGAAAATCACGTTCCCTAGCCTGTTTGGCCGAACCGCCGGCCGAGTCCCCTTCGACCAGAAATAATTCAGTTCGGGATAAGTCCTGCGCCGAACAGTCGGCCAATTTACCCGGCAATGCGGGGCCTGAAGTGATTTTTTTGCGGATGATCTTTTTATTGGAGCGCAGCCGCTTTTGCGCGCTGGAAATAATGATTTCGGCAATTTTCTCGCCTTCGGCCGGGTTCTGGTTTAACCATAGACTGAAGCCGTCTTTTGCCACGCCGGACACAAAGGCCACGCATTCTCGGGAGCTGAGTCGTTCCTTGGTTTGCCCTGAAAACTGCGGGTCTTCCAGCTTTACCGACAGCACAAAATGGCAGTTTTCCCAGACATCTTCCGGGGCGACTTTAACGCCGCGCGGCAGGATATTTCGGATGTCGCAAAACTCGCGCATCGCTTCGGTCAGACCCGCCCGCAAGCCGTTGACGTGGGTGCCGCCTTGCGCGGTCGGCACCAGATTCACGTAACTTTCGGCCAGCACTTCCGCAGGATTTTCAATCGCCCAGACGATGCCCCATTCAACCGCTTCATGATTGGCGGCCATATTGCCCATAAACGGCTGTTCCGGGCTATAGTCAATATCGCCGATGCGGTCGAGCAAATATTCCTTCAGGCCGTCCTGATAACACCAAAAATAGTCTTCGTCGGTTTGATCGACTTTCAATGATATTTTCAAGCCCGGACATAAAACCGCCTTGGCACGCAACACATGCTTAAGCTTTAAGACCGATATTTTATTGGAATCGAAATATTTTTCATTCGGCCAGAACCGGATAGCCGTTCCGGTATTGTTCTTGCCGACCGTGCCGGTCTCCATCAATTCAGTTTGTTTTTCACCATCGGCATAATCCATCCGGTAAACCTTGCCATTCCTTTTGACTTCCACTTCCAGCTTTGCCGACAAAGCATTAACGACAGAGACGCCGACACCATGCAAACCGCCGGAAAACTGGTAATTTTTATTGGAAAACTTTCCGCCCGCATGCAGTTGGGTCAAAATCACCTCAACACCGGGAATGCCTTGTTCGGGATGTATATCGACCGGCATACCCCGGCCATTATCAGTGACCTGCACCGAGCCGTCTTTATACAAGACCACATCGATGGACGTAGCATGACCGGCCATCGCTTCATCAACGCTGTTATCGACAACTTCCTGCACCAGATGGTTGGGCCTTGTGGTATCCGTGTACATGCCGGGGCGCTTTCGCACCGGCTCCAATCCGCTTAAAACTTCAATTGCCGACGCGTTATATTCGTTACTCATACTTCCTAATCACTCACAATTCAATTTCATATATAATGTTCTGGTTCATCTATACATCGTATCATTAAAAATATTTTTATCTCATGCCGAAAAAGAAAACCGCGACTTTATTTGAAGATTCCCTCGCCGAACTTGAACAATTGGTCAACCAGCTTGAACAGGGCGAACTTTCGCTGGAAGAATCATTAAAGTCATTTGAGCGCGGGGTTAACCTGACCCGCACCTGTCAAAAAGCCCTGCAAGAGGCCGAACAGAAAGTTCAAATCCTAATTGAAAAAAACGGCACTCAAACCCTGGAGCCATTTACCGATGAGTAATGCGTTAAAAGACTATCTTGATTTTTGTCAAAACCGTGCAGAAAAGGCTTTAGACGCTCGCCTGCCCGGCGAAAACATATTGCCGCAAAAACTGCATCGAGCCATGCGTTACAGCGTATTGGATGGCGGCAAACGTATGCGCCCGATGCTGACCTATTGCACCGGAAAAACACTGGGCATAGCCCCTGAAGCATTGGACGGACCGGCTTGCGCTGTAGAGTTCATCCACGTTTATTCATTGATACATGACGATTTGCCAGCGATGGATGATGACGATCTCAGACGCGGAAAAGCCACCTGCCATGTGGCTTTTGATGAAGCGACCGCTATTTTAACCGGGGATGCGTTGCAGGCTTTGGCTTTTGAAATACTGGCCAATGATCCCAGCATCACCGCAACCGCCGAAGGCCGCTTGAAAATGATCACTGCGTTAACCAAAGCCGGCGGTTCCCAGGGCATGGTAGGCGGTCAGGCCATCGACCTGGAATCCGTAGGAACAAGCTTGACCCTGCCTGAACTGGAAAACATGCATATCCATAAAACCGGTGCGTTGATTCGTGCCAGCGTCAATATGGCTACTCTGGCCAAAGCGGATATAGATTCCACTGTTGCCAAGAAACTGGATAATTATGCCAAGTGCATAGGCTTATCGTTTCAAGTTAAGGACGACATTCTCGACGAAGAAAGCGATACCGCAACCTTGGGCAAAACCCAAGGCAAAGACCAGGATAATAATAAGCCCACCTACCCCGCCCTTTTAGGCTTGGCCGGAGCCAAACAAAAAGCCCAGGAGCTGCATGAGCAAGCGCTGGTCAACCTGAGCATTTTCGGCAGCGAAGCCGATTTATTGCGTGCTTTATCGCTTTATATCATTCAACGGGATCACTAGGAGACTGCTGACCGAGATGTGTTTCAGTTAATGTCATCCGAAAAGCATAGAGTTAGAAGCTGACTGATACTATATAACAGTAGTAGTTTAGACGTAAATTCAGCGGCCTGTTCGGTAGTCAGGAGGGTTGTCGACCTTGGTATTGCTGCTAACGACATCTATAATTGCAGTTTGCTGGAGGGTAATATTTAAAGCCCATGTTATCAGTCGGGAATATCATCCAGTGCTGTAGGACTTTCCACTGCACTGGCCCGCCTGATAGCCTCAAAAATGAGCCTACCGATGCACAACTTGAATTATCCGAGTCCTGGCCATTTAAAATGAAAGCGAAAATAGGTCAAAAAGCCCCGTTATTATCCGTGTCTGCCTGGGTTCAGGGAAATGAGGTAAATTTTGACCGGTTAACAGGCCAAGTCGTATTAGTCGAAGTATTTCAAGTCAATTGTCCGGGTTGTTTTTTATATGCATTGCCTCAGGCAGTATCCTTATACCAAAAATATTCGGAACACGGTTTAACGGTATTGGGCATCGCCACCGCATTTGAGGATTTTGATAAAAACAACCTGGAAAACCTAATCCGTCTGGCTGAACATGGTGAGGTGGTCGGCGAAACGTTGCGCGTGTTAAGCCAACAAGGCAAGTTAAACGCAGGTCACCTGCCCTATCGCATTCCCTTTCCGCTGGCGATGGATCTGCTCAGACAGCGCGGCGAAGTGAGCGATAACGTCATCACCAACTTCATTCAAAATCATATGCCCGAGTTCGAACAACAATCAAAAGCGCATCAACAACAGCTCAGGCAGCAAGTACTACATTACTTACAGCCCCTTGATTACCATGCGGAAACCTTCGAACGTTTCGAGTTAAAAGGCACACCCTCGCATATTCTGGTGAATAAACAAGGCATACTCAGGGACTGTGCATTTGGCACTTATCCCGAACTGGAAGTGCGGATACTCGAATTATTGCAGGAATAATGTTTGCCCAAGCCTAATGCTTATCCCGAACTCAGGTTAATTAAGGCATAACTGAATTCAGCGGTACAATGGCAACCATGAATACTAATCTCACTCCATTTTCAGCACTCACTCCCGACATTATATTGAACGCGCTCGACAGTATCGGCCTGCATAGCGACGGCCGACTGCTGGCGCTCAATAGCTATGAAAATCGCGTCTATCAGGTCGGCATGGCGGATGCCTCTTTTATTGTAACCAAGTTCTACAGACCCGAGCGCTGGACGACTGCCGCCATTCTTGAAGAACATGCTTTCATTCAGGATTTATTCGACGCTGAAATCCCTGTGGTACCCGCCATTCCCTTTGGCGAAAATCAAACCTTAATCCACGCCGATGGCTTCCGCTTTTCGGTATTTCCCAGGCAAGGCGGCCGCGTGCCGGAACTTGATGGTCGCGACAAGCTCGAGTGGATGGGCCGATTTATCGCGCGCATTCATGCTGTCGGCGCGCTAAAGCCTTTTAAGGAACGTCCGACACTTGATATTGCCGGTTTTGGCGACAACCCCAGAGCTTTTCTGCTGGCAAATAACTTCATCCCGGCAGACCTTATCGAGGCTTACCGCAGTGTCTCTGAACACGCTCTGGATGGCGTAAGATGTTGCTTTGAACGCGCCGGTAAGGTAAAAAACATCCGTCTGCACGGCGATTGTTATCCCGGCAATATTTTATGGACCGATGACGGCCCGCATTTTGTTGATTTCGATGACAGCCGAATGGGCCCGGCGATACAGGATTTGTGGATGCTGCTGTCAGGAGATCGCGCCGACATGACTGTCCAATTAAACCATCTGCTATCCGGCTACCGGACTTTTTACGATTTCGATACCCGGGAACTGCATCTGATTGAAGCGCTGCGTACCTTGCGCCTGATTCATTATTCTGCCTGGATTGCACGGCGCTGGGATGATCCCGCGTTCCCTATGGCGTTCCCGTGGTTTGATACCCCGCGTTATTGGCAGGATCGAATTATTGAGCTGCGCGAACAGATCGCGTTAATGAATGAAGGGCCGCTTGAGTTGGTTTAACGCGATTGATGCGCTTCACGTTGTTCAGCACATCCTACGCACTCGGTTTAAAGCTTACCCTGCCGCATCAGCATGGTTTTTACCGGATTGAAGGTTCTTCTGTGTACATCTAAAAAGCCGAATTGCTCGATTTCGGCCAGATGCTGTTTGGTGCCGTAGCCCTTATGCAGATGAAACGCAAAATCTGGGTAGTTTTGATGATAATCAACCATCAACTTATCCCGTTCAACTTTTGCCAATATTGAGGCTGCGCTGATCGCCTGCACTTTGCTATCGCCTTTAACGATGGCCTGGGCAGGCATCGACAATTTAGGAAAACGGTTACCATCCACTAAAACCTCATCCGGCTGGATAGGCAAGCCGTTTACCGCTCTTTGCATTGCCAGCAGCGTGGCTTGCAGGATATTGAGTTCATCGATCTCTTCAACACTGGCCTCAGCAATCGACCAGCTTAAGGCTGCTTCCTTGATGAGGATATACAGACTATCGCGCTTGCTTGCGCTTAGTATTTTGGAATCAGCCAATCCGGTTATCGGCCTCAAGGGATCTAAGATAACGGCTGCGGCGAAGACCGGGCCTGCAAGCGGACCGCGTCCAGCTTCGTCAACGCCGGCAATGATAATATCGTCATCCATAGCAGCTTACACCTCTGGAACAAAAACATTTTCGTCCACGAAAAACACAAAAAGCACAAAAATTTTCAAAAAACTACCAATCTATCTAATGAGAAGATTTGTATTTCGTGTCTTTCGTGCTTTTCGTGGACAAACTGCCTTTCCATGTTTTAGCCGCGCTTATCGCAATATGCCGCGATTCACATTGCGCAAAAAACTGACCATATCAGACAATTCTTTGCTTTCACCGGCCAAATCTTCCATTTGGTCAATCGCATCTTCCAGACGCAGATTGGTCTTGTAAATGATCTTGTAGGCTTTTCTGATTAACCTGATGTCTTCAGGAGAGATGCCGTTACGTTCCATACCGACTGAATTGATGCCGTGCGGCCGGGTAGGCTTACCGCCGACCATAACAAA
Organism: Methylobacter svalbardensis; assembly: GCF_037671525.1. Classification (NCBI taxonomy): domain Bacteria; kingdom Pseudomonadati; phylum Pseudomonadota; class Gammaproteobacteria; order Methylococcales; family Methylococcaceae; genus Methylobacter; species Methylobacter svalbardensis. Next base: position 15,333 of record NZ_JAWPOH010000014.1, on the reverse strand, counting down.
GGGGGGAATGTCCTGGGTAATCGCGCTGCCCATCGCGGCAAAGCTGTACTGGCCGATTTGGGTGAACTGATGCACCAGGGTAAATCCACCCAAGATGGCATGACTATGTAAATGCACATGTCCTGCCAATGAGGCCCCATTGGCCATAATAACATGATTGCCAATGAGGCAATCATGCGCCACATGGGTATACGCCATAAACAGGTTGTCATTGCCTATCTTGGTGAGACTGCGATCCTGCTTCGTCCCTCTGTGCATAGAGGTGTACTCGCGTATCGTATTTCTGTCACCAATTTCCAGCCGGGTTATCTCGGCTGCATATTTTTTGTCTTGGGGATCTTCGCCGATGGACGTGAATTGATAGATGCGATTATCTTTACCTATCGTAGTAGGTCCCTTAATAACAACATGCGAACCTATCACCGTACCGGCACCGATTTTTACCCCGGGACCTATGACCGAAAAAGGGCCAACCGATACATCATCGGCCAGCTCCGCTTCACTATCAATTATCGCTGTCGGATCAATCAAAACTAATTTACCACCGCTGCACATCTGATTTCCGCACTCGCAACGAACTCACCATCGACTTCTGCACGGCATTCAAATGCCCAGATATTGCGTTTGCTTTTAAGGAATCTTGCTTCCAGCATCAATTGATCACCGGGCACAACAGGTCTTTTAAACTTGGCCTTATCAATACCAGTCAAGTAATAAATCATCCCGGCCAGCTCATCGCCCGCTGTTTCCGATGCCAGCAATCCGGTAGATTGCGCCAGAGCCTCCAAAATCAGTACGCCCGGCATAATGGGTTTTTGTGGAAAATGTCCTTGAAAAAACGGTTCGTTATAAGTAACGTTTTTTACTCCCAGTAGTCTAACGCCAGGTTCACACTCAATAACCTTATCAACCAATAAAAAAGGGTAACGATGCGGCAAGAATTCTTGTATTTGTAAAATATCTAGCTTAATGGACATATTTGAGGATGCTTCTCTTAAAAGTTGATGACTATTCATAACCGGTAAAAGGCTAAGGGCAAAGAACAACCATATTGAAGTTTAGTTTTTTCGCCTTTCGCCCCTTGTGCCATTCGCCTAATCTTCAATAGCAATTGAGTGTGAATAGTTGAAAAATTGATATATATGATTATTCCGGCATGGTTGACAACTTTTGTTGAACTTGACTCGTTACGTCGATTTTTTCACTGGCATAAATAACGCCATCAGTCAGTAACAAATCGAAATTTTGATCCTTGGCTATTTCCCGAATAGCTTCAACGATACGACGTTGTAGCTTGCCCAACTCTTCATTACGACGCGCATTAAAATCCTCACTAAACTCCTGCTGAGCTCTTTTTGCATCTCTTTTCTTATTTAAAATATCTTTTTCCAGATTGGCTCGCGCCGACTCACCCATGACCGCCGCATCTTTGGCCATTCTTTCGTCCATACTTTGGATTTCTTTTTGCTGAGCAACCAGTTGCTTGTCTCGCGGTGAAAATTCTTGTTCCAGACGTTTTTTGGCTTTTTCTGCCTGGGGGGCTTTTTCAAGAACGGCTGGTATATTGACAAAGCCAATTTTTAAATCAGCATAGCTCACGTTAGCAGCAAGCAACAATCCTAAGAATAAAGCAATTTTCGTTTTCATTGTTAAACAGGTCTCTGGTGAAATTAAAATAAATAATGATTAAAAAATACGGCTATTTTGGCAGATTATAACCGCAGGGGCTACAGGCCGGTAGCCCCTGCGACAAAAACAACTTCTTCTAGAAATTCTGACCAAAATTAAATTGAAACATCTGTTTTTGATCCCCTGTTGCAACACCAAGATCTGACGTTCCAGATGGCTCAGCATTTAACGGTAATGCGGCACTAACGGATAAAGCACCGAAAGGCGACAACCATTCACCGGAAACCCCGACAGAATATTTCATGTTATCCGCTTTAAAGCCATTATTGATTGCTCCGGCGTCCAAAAAGGTGCCTAACCTGACTGATTTTGTCTCCGGCATAAAAGGTACCGGGAAAAACATTTCGGCATTGCCGATGATTTTACTGGAGCCGCCAAACGGAAAACCATTGGATTCTCTCGGACCCACCGTATTATTTTTAAAGCCGCGTATAGATCCCGTACCGCCCCCGAAATAATTTTCAAAGAAAGGCAAGCTATCTGTCTTTCCGTAACCATCCCCATAGGCCGCTTCAGCTTGCAGTCTGAACGTAAAATCTTTCGCCAAAGGCAAATAAAGCTGATGTTTATAGCCAATTTTATAATATTCCAGGTCACTTCCGGGGACTGTCGCCAACGCAGAAAACCGCTGTTGCCCACCTTTATTCGGGAAGATTGCCCGGTTAAGGGTGTCATGAGTCCAACCCACTGACGGCGCCAGTGTCAGATAGGTACTGCCTTGCTTATCAACAAAATCTTGAATTTGAGTGGATGAAAAATCAGTGGTACTCAGCTCGGTATGTTTTGCATCGAGATCAAAACGTAAGCTGTCGAATTCATTCAGGGGGATGCCAAAATTTATCCCTGCATTCATCACGTTGGTTGAATAATTGGCAATGTTCACTTGACCGGCATTGCGCTTGGTATAACCTAAATTATAGCCCTGACTGACACCATCCACAGTGAAATAAGGATTAAAAAAACCAAACTGATAACTTGTCGCATAACTACTATTATTAAAGGCAACATTTACCCGCTTGCCCGAGCCAAACACGTTATCCTGGGCAATATTAGCGTTCAACACTATCCCTTGGACTTGAGAAAATCCCACACCCGCCGACAAATTTCCGGAAGGCTTTTCTACTACCGAATAATTAACATCAATCTGATCAGCAGTGCCTGTAACCGGAGGTGTTTCAACATTCACTTCTTCAAAATAGCCCAAACGTTCAAGCCGGGTTTTTGACCGTTCAATTTTTGAACTTGAAGCCCAACTGGATTCCATCTGCCGCATTTCGCGGCGCAGTACTTCATCACGGGTTTTACTATTACCTTTCATGTTAATACGTCTGACATAAACGCGTTTGCCCGGATCGACAAAAAAAGTCATATCAACGGTTTTTTGGGCTTCGTTGATTTCCGGTATCATGTTGACGTTGGCAAAAGCGTAGCCGTCATCACCCAAGCGTTCAGAAATGGCTTTAGAGGTTTCGGTAGCGTTTTTTCTGGAAAAAATCTCGCCAGGACCGACCTTGACCAGCTTAATAAGCTCGGGAGGTGCAACGACCAGATTACCGGCTAATTTGACTTTTTCCAGCATATAAATATCACCCTCTTTGACATTAATGGTGACGTAAATATCTTTTTTATCCGGGGTAATGGCCACCTGCGTGGACTCAATGCTAAAGTTAATATAACCGCGATCCAGGTAATAGGAGCGCAAGGTTTCTAAGTCTCCCGACAACTTTTGCTTGGAATATTGGTCGTCTTTGGTGTAGAACGACAGCAAATTAGAGGTGTTCAACTCCAGATTGCGCAACAGCGTCTTATCATCGAAAGCATTATTGCCGACAATATTGATTTGTTTGATCTTTGCTACCCGGCCCTCAGAAATTTTGATATGAATGCCAACCCGATTCCGGGTGAGATTGGATACCTCCGTAGTTATCTTTAAGCCGTATTTACCATGACTGAAATATTGCCGACTTAATTCCTGCTCGACTTTATCCAACACCTGCTGGTCAAATACCTTGCCTTCAGCCAAACCAATTTTCTTTAAGGCTTTAGTCAAGTCGTCTTTACTCAGGTCTTTATTGCCTTCAAAAATGATTTTTGCAATCGAGGGTCGCTCTACCACATTAATAATCAGCGTTGAACCTTCTCTTTCCAGAGAAATGTCCTTAAAAAAACCGGTTTTGAAAAGTGCCTTGATTGCTAGAGCGGCATTATCCAATGAAAACTTGTCACCCACATTGACAGGGAGATAGTTATAAACAGTACCCACAGAGATGCGCTGAAGGCCTTTGACTTGAATATCTTCCACAATAAACCCTTCATCACTTTTAACTACTTGAGAAACAAGTACCAACAGCAATAGTAAGCAAGAAAAAATATTTAATTTCATGTGGAATTCTAAAAATAAAAGTAACTACTCAGCAGTTAGCAAAATAGAACATAAATGCCAAAAGTAGGCTCTTCTAGGCGACACGAAGTGGACTGGCAAGGACTGATAAAATGAAGATTTTTCATACAGATGACAGATAAAGTTATTAAGGTATTAAGGTATTTTAGTAAGGTATATTACGAATTTGGCTTCGGCTTTTTAGCTAGCTGTTTAAACCCGTCTAATCCATATTCTCATAAAGCCAGCATCTGCAGAGCAGTTACAAATATAACAGTATGGGGCAATCTTGAAAAACTGCCGAATTATATCACAGTAAATAGTTAAACGAACTTAAGCCCGACGAATAGGGAAACTAAGCACTTCATCAAGAGAGGCGCTACCCGACAATAGCAGCAACAAACGGTCCAGACCTATAGCCACACCTGAGCATTCCGGCAATCCTGATTCCAAAGCCGCAATAAGACGTTGATCTTTAACGGCAACAGGCAATTCTTCTTGTTGCCGAATAGCCAGTTCCCGGTCAAATCGCCTGCTTTGTTCTTTAGCATCCGCCAGCTCATAATACCCATTGCCCAGCTCAACACCATTAATAAACAATTCAACTCGATCAGTAACCTGCGCATTATCTTTATTGATTCTTGCTAATGACGACTGACAAGCGGGATAACCGTAAACCATACACAACGCGTTTTCACCCAAATGCGGCTGAACCTTATGGCTAAATATAAAATCCAGCCATAACCCATGATCGTGTCCACAAATATCCACCGCTTCAGGTATTTGGCTTTCCATGGCAAATCCGCAATAGTCCTGATAGGAAAATATCAGGGGATCTAAACCGGTATACGAAACAAATACGTCCTGATAACTGACTCTTTGAGTTTCCTGTAACGACTGCTCTCTAAACAGACCAGCAAACAGTTCGGTGATTTCATCCATTAACTGCGGCAAGGTAAAGCCGACCCGATACCATTCCAGCATCGTAAACTCAGGATTATGAAAACGCCCGGACTCTCCGTTTCTGAATGCCTTGCCTATCTGATAGATACAACCGCTGCCGGCTGCGAGCAGCCGTTTCATCGCAAACTCAGGCGATGTCTGCAAAAACAGAGTTTGCCGCTGTGGTGACAAACAATACTCAGTGGTAAAAAATTCCAACTGAGGATCCGTTCCAATGCTATGACTGAGTAGCGGCGTCTCTACTTCCAGCACCGATCGTTCCGCAAAATACTGACGCAGTTCGGCCAGCATCCGCGCCCTTGAATGCATCAGCTCTATGGCGCATGACGGCCGCCAGTCAGCTAACACTACTCTTTTACGCGGGAAACGTATTCGCCGGTACGAGTATCGACTTTAATCACTTCGCCAATTTGCACAAACAAAGGCACCCTGACTACCGCGCCAGTCTCCAAGGTTGCAGGCTTGCCGCCTCCACCCGAAGTATCGCCACGCACACCAGGATCTGTTTCAATAATTGCCAAGTCGACAAAGTTGGGTGGCGAGATCGCAAGAGGCGAATCATTCCATAAAGTTACCGTGCAGGAATCCTGATCTTTCAACCATTTACCCGCATCACCGACAACTTTTTGATCAGTCTGATACTGCTCAAAAGTGTCCGGCACCATAAAATGCCAGAATTGGCCGTCGTTATAAAGATATTGCATCTCGGCATCGACCACATCGGCACCTTCAATCGACTCACCCGATTTAAAGGTTCTTTCAATGACCCGGCCGGTTTTCAAATTCCTGATTTTTACCCGGCTAAAAGCTTGGCCTTTTCCAGGTTTTACAAATTCATTTTCAATAATCGCACAGGGATCGTTATCCAACATAACTTTCAACCCGGCTTTAAACTCATTAGTGCTGTAAGTGGCCATTTTATCCTCAAAGATGACAAACAATGTAAAACTCAGCCATTATAATAGAGCCAACAACCGATAGAAACTTTAATAAGCCATTTCATGTCAGAGCCATATTCCGAAATCCAACACTTTACTAAAAACTGGCAACAACAACTTGCCGAAGCTTTTAACAACATTGAAGACCTCTGTCGTTACTTACAGTTATCGCCGGATGACTTACCGGTTTCGGTTGCTGCAACTAAAAACTTCCCTTTACGCGTTCCGCTAAGCTTTGCAGACTGCATGAAAAAAGGCAATCCGCATGATCCTTTGTTACGCCAGGTATTACCTGTAAATGAAGAACTGCTCACCTATCCGGGTTTTAACCATGATCCGGTCGGCGATCTTGAGGCAGCCACCCAGACAGGTGTTTTACATAAATACCACGGTCGGGTTTTGCTTATCAATACCGGCAGCTGCGCGATCAATTGCCGGTATTGTTTCCGCCGCAATTTTCCGTACGCTGATTTGCAACTCAGCAAACAAAAGGAAGAGGCCGCCGTCCAGTATATTCAGGCAGATGACAGTATCTCGGAAGTTATTTTAAGCGGCGGCGACCCCTTGCTGCTCAGCGATGCGCGGCTAAGCCGACTCATTCAGCAATTGAACGGTATCACACATTTAAAACGTATCAGAATACACAGCCGACTGCCTATCGTTCTGCCTGCCCGGATAACCGGTGAATTCATTAACACTCTGACCGAAAGCCCCAAACAAATCGTCATTGTCGTGCACTGCAACCATGCCAATGAAATCAGTGACCGCGTCATTGCCGCCTGTAACTTGCTGAAAACCAGCGGCATCACCGTGTTCAATCAATCGGTGCTGTTAAAAGGCATAAATGATAATGCCGAAGTACTATGTGAATTGAGCGAACAATTGTTCAGCCACGGCATTATCCCCTATTATTTGCATTTATTAGACAAAGCCACCGGCACCGGACATTTTGATGTTTCTGAACAACAAGCCTTGATACTTATCCGGCAAGTTCAAGCCACCCTGCCCGGCTATCTGGTGCCAAAGCTGGTCAAAGAACAAGCCGGAGCCGCATCAAAACTGTCTATTTTATAGTTTAGGAACGTGCGCGGCTTAACTTGAGCAAGGTAAGCGGACAGCTGCGAGACTGTGAAAAAATTCGTTTTTAGCATAGATCTAAGAAATAACCACGAAGAACACGAAGTTTTTAATGCATTGATGAATGCTGTAATTTTCTCCGTGTCCTTCGTGTTCTCTGTGGTAAATAATTTTTTCAGGAGGGTGTAAATACTTTCACAATCTCTGAGACCCTTGTGGGAGCGACGTCGCGATGATGGCATCGCTCCTACATTGATATAACATCAGTGCTATCAAATTTTAAATGCTTATCCCTGCTTAAATGGGGCTTAAAAGGGCATTAACCTTAGTTATCACTCACCCAAACCGAATCCAAATTAAGCGCTTTTTTGAGTTTAGCCGTATTTGAAACCGCTTCTGCTTTACTTTTAAAGCCTCCGGCTCGGAGCCGGTACATGGTTACATTCTTTTCACGGACCGGAACCACTTCGGCAATAACACCTAGGCGTGCAAATTCAGCCGCCTTGCTTTTCGCAAACCATTCCTGTTTGAATGCGATCAAATTCACCCCCCATTTTCCATCGACCTCTTGCTTTATTACTCTCCGGGCATCCTGTTTAATAACGGATTTGGTGGCATATGCAGGTTTAGCAGTTACTGTTTCCGGCTTAGCTTTCACTTTGGCAGGCACCGCTTCAGGTATTACTTCTGCTTTAGCAGGAGCTGTTCCATGCATGGCTTTCTCTTTGATCGGCGCATGCTCGTGCGCAACACCCTCTTTTTTGGTCGGTTCATGCTCCTGTACATTACCGTCCTTAACCGGCGCAGGCGCAGGCTCCACTTCGACCTTAGCCGGTTCAACATCGGATGACGCTAAAGACCACTTCTCTTCTGAATCGCCAATTTTGGCCTGCAACATGTCCAGCGCCTTGCTCACCCTATCCTGTTTTACCGCGATATCAGGTACTTTGGTATTTAATAAATCAACGGGAAACTGGGGATTCCCTTTCAGCTCGGTTATAAACCCATAGACCTGCTGATTCAACTGCACCACAGAATTCACCATAGCGTTAATTTCTGCATTAGGATTGTTTGCAACAATTTTTGCCAAGTCCGCCTCAAGAGCTGAAACATCTTCAGTTAATTTTGAAACTTCAGTTTTAGCACTATGGGTCATCACGCCCAGTGCAGCAGCTGCACTTAACGCAACAACACCGAACCCCAACGCCACATAACCGAAGATCTTCGCTTTTTTAACTTTATTTTCCGCATCTTCCAGCTGTTTTTTAATGTCTTCCCGTTCAAATCCAAATGGACTCAATATGACATCTCCAGTGTCATCTATAACCGTGTCAGCTGTTTGTTTCGGCTTGGATTCGGCAACTGCTTCGTTACCGCTTGATTGCAGCTCCGGCTCAAAAGCCGGCATAGTTGCATCTTCATTCAAGAAGTCAGTATCACCAAAGGCATCTGCAAACTCATCTTCTTGAATGCCTGCATCATCGCTGCCTATCTCGGAAATTTCCGTATCGGCAGTAATATCAAAGTCAGGCAACAGAAAATCATCTTCCTCTGTTGATAACTTATCAGTGCCCGCTAACTGAGTCGCCTCCATCTCCTTAGAAAAATCATCACTGACTTCATCCAATTGAAAAAAATTATCAATTTTGCTCAAGTCCGAATCATCACCCATCGCATCTTTTTTTCCGCCCGTTTGTTCTAATGCACCCTCGGAATCAGAATCAGCATCAGCGAATAGATTGGCAAAACTATTTTCATCATCCTGAATCAGGCCTGATGCGTCAAAATCATCGCCATAGCCGGAAAAATCATCCACCTCATCTGGCAGGGCGGCAACAGCATCGTCAAGCGCTTCCGTTTTTTCGTCTGCTTGTACTAACGCATCCTTCGTATCTAAACCGGTATCAGGGAACAAGTTATCATTGTCATCTGAGAATTGTTCATTGGGCACAACCAAATCTGCCGAAGTCTCAACTTCATCATCCCGAATCAGATCCGATTCGTCAAAATCAACACCAGAAAAATCATCCACTTCATCCGACAGGTCGGCAACATCGTCAGAAGATGAATCCTCTGTAGTCGGGCCTGATTCCCCAGAACCCGCTAACGACATTATGTCCGATTCAATGAAGTCACTAAAGTCTGAAAAATCATCCGGCGTCTCAGTCACAACAGCGTCCACTTCCATGCTTGGCTCTTCAACTAATGAGGGTGCAATTAAATCCTCTGGAGCCGGTCCTTCAAGCTCATCCTTCTGAATCATATCCGATTCATCAAAATCATCACTAAGACCAAAAGAGTCATCAAACTCATCTTCTATAACAGCGGATGAAGGCTCCTCAGCCTGTTCCAACGCTTCATGAACATCGCTATTTGATTGCACCGGCGCACCGTCTGCATCAAATTCCACGCTCATCAGCAACCTGTCAAGGGCATCTTCGTCACCCTCCTGCTCATTTGACTGAGTAAAAGCTGAACTCCCTACAGCTTGTTCTGACTGCTCGGTTTCGACCGCTGCGGTTCCAGGCGAGTCCTGCCGAACCATCTTAGGCTCATTAAAATTAGCCCCAAAATCGTCAAAACTTAAAAAATCATCTAATTCATCAACATCCTTGTTCGCCTCTGCTTGTATTAACGCATCATCGACATCAAAGTCGGCATTCATCAGCAATCTATCGATAGCATCTTCGTCGTCCTGAGACTCATTCGTCGGGAGAACAGAAGAAGAATCTGCCTCGTCCAACATGGCATCAAGATTATCGCGTTTTTCATTTAATTTTTTATCTATTGGATCAGTCATATTCAAGTTAAGCAATGAGTTATAAGATAACCACAAAGTGTCAATGCAGCGTTCAGTACTTTTCGGCAGAAAAACAATTTTCATTATTTTAATACCAAATAAACTTAATGTTTCATAAAGTTTCACCGATTTGATGCTAAACTCCCAAAAAAACTTTTAAGAAGAAAAATGCAACTAGCCATCACCGCCTTAGGCAACCATAAAATTAATTTTATTGCCGAAATATTACCCGCCGTGCGCGACTGTAAATGTAATATTTTGGAAATAAGGTCATCCCGTCTTGCTCAGTCCACTGCGGCCTACCTGCTTATTTCGGGCAACTGGAATCAGATTGCCAAACTTGAAAGCACCCTGGACATTATCCAAAAACGACTGGACATTAAAATTCACACCTTTCGGCCTGAGCAAAAAGACAAGCCTAAAGAGTGTATTCCCTATTCACTGGAAACCATATCGCTGGATCGCGATAATGTCACAGAATCCATTACCTCCTTTTTATTTGACAGGGAGATAGACATTGAGGAAATAAGCGGCAGCTGCTATCAGGCTCCGTACATTCAAACCTCGGTATTCTCAACCAAATTCGTGATTTTGATCCCACCGCAACTTCCCCTGCTGTCGCTACGTGAAGAGTTTCTGGATTTCTGCGACCGGTTAAATATAGATGCCATTCTTGAACCCATAAAACGATAAACTTAACCATGATAACTCCCGGCAACCCTGTACCCGATTTTGAGGCTTCATCTACTGGCGATAAAACAGTAAAACTAAGCGGCTATCGAGGTAAATACCTGGTTCTTTATTTTTACCCAAAAGACAACACGCCCGGTTGCACTCAGGAAGGCCAAAGTTTTCGCGATAACATCGAAAAATTCATCGCGCTCAATGCCGTCATCGTAGGCGTATCCCGTGATAGCGTCCGCGTTCATGAAGGCTTTAAATGCAAACAGGAATTTCCGTTCGATCTGCTTTCAGACCCGGATGAAAAACTGTGTCAGCTGTTTGACGTGATCAAAATGAAAAACCTGTACGGCAAGCAGGTGCGCGGCATCGAGCGCAGTACCTTTCTGATCGATCCCGAAGGCTTACTGGTCCATAAATGGCGCAAAGTAAAAGTTAAAAACCATAGTGAAGAAGTACTCCAAACCTTACATAAACTCACGGACGAATAACCATGAACATCCAAACATCACCGGATAAAAAACTGTTTGTCTTAGACACCAATGTGCTGATGCATGATCCAGCGTCCATCTTCCGTTTCAAGGAACATGACCTTTTTATCCCGATGATTGTTCTGGAAGAACTCGATCATGCAAAAAAAGGCCTCACCGAACTGGCGCGCAATGTCAGACAGGTCAGCCGGTTTCTGGATGAATTAATCCAAGATGCCAACCAGCAAACCATCAACGACGGCCTACCGTTGTCGAGCATAAAACACGGCCCAGCTACCGAGACAACAAGCGGACGCTTATATTTTCAAACCAGCGAAATGACCGCACTGTTGCCGGAAAGCATGCCCGGCAATCTTGCCGACAACTCCATACTCAGAATCGTCTTAGCGCTCACCAAAAAACTGCCCGATATCAACGTTATTTTGGTGTCAAAAGACATCAACATGCGCATCAAGGCAGCGACCCTGGAGTTGCTTGCCGAAGACTACCATAGCGACCAGACACTGGATGATATTGACCTGCTCTACAGCGGCTCAATGGCATTGGAAGACGATTTCTGGGCTGTGCATGGCGCTAAAATGGAATCCTGGCATGAAAAAAACAATACTTTCTACAAACTGGAAGATCCAATAGTCTCAGAATGGTATCCCAACCAGTATCTGTACATCGAAGACGAAAGCAATTTTGAAGCCATCGTCAGATCTTGCGACGGACAGGTTGCAGTATTGGAATTGGCAAAGGATTATCGTGCAAAGCACAACAATATCTGGGGCATAACGGCAAAAAATCGGGAGCAGAACTTTGCCCTCAATGTCTTACTGGACCCCGGCATCGACTTTGTAACCTTATTGGGCACGGCGGGAACCGGAAAAACTCTATTAGCCCTGGCCGCAGGACTTAACCAGACCCTAGAAAACAAAGCCTACCAGGAAATCATCATGACCCGCGAAACCGTCCCCGTCGGCGAAGACATAGGCTTTCTGCCCGGCACCGAAGAGGAAAAAATGGCGCCATGGATGGGTGCGTTAATCGACAATCTCGAACTGCTAGGCAGTAATGCCGAACACGGCGAATGGGAACAAGGCGCCGCCAGTAACATTATTATGAATCGGGTCAAAATCAGGTCGCTTAACTTTATGCGCGGACGGACATTCCTCAATCGCTACCTGATCATCGATGAGGCTCAAAACCTGACCTCAAAACAAATGAAAACCCTGATAACCCGCGCAGGCCCTGGAACCAAGGTTATCTGTATCGGCAACCTGTCGCAAATAGACACGCCTTATTTAACGGCGACAACATCCGGCTTAACCTATGTTGTAGACCGTTTTAAAACTTGGCCTCATGGAGCGCATATCACCTTGCGGCACGGCGAGCGTTCACGCTTGGCCGACTACGCTTCAGATATTTTGTAGATACCGGCTTAAACAATGTTGGCCGAAATGATGGCCAATGGATCGGCCAAGACATAGCTTCTGATACCAATTTTTTAAAAACTGATGTTACGCACTGTCCACGAAAAGCACGAAAGCCACGAAAAAATGTAGAGACATATATTCGGTGTAATGCCAAATTATTCATTCATATCAATGTGACTAGAACTGGCATTCATGCCAGCATAACAATACTAGCCAAGGTTTATTGTAACGTTAGCGCTCAGCCGTACCACGTAGAATAGCCGGTCGACTTCTGGCATCCTCACATTTTTTAGTGAGGATAAATAATGAAAATAAGCACACAATGGCGGCGTCATGTGAACGCTTGGCATGAGAGTGGACTAAGCCAGGCGGATTATTGTCGCCAGCAAGACATCAATCCTAAAACCTTCTCGCGGTGGGCACGGCATGAATTAGCCATGGATAAGGATGTTCCTCTCGAAGTCATTCCTATACAAATAGTCCAGTCAGCTCCGGCCGCTACCACCGAAGTAAGCATGATACTTCGACTTGCACAGGGTGCTCAACTTGAGCTGTCTACGGCGGTGTCACCCCGTTGGCTGGCAGAGTTGCTGCAATGCCTGGCTTGATCGCTAACCCTGGCCAAATTTGGCTAAGCGTAGCCCCCGTAGATCTTCGTCGGGGAATGGATGGACTGTCGACACTGGTACAGCAAACCTTGGGTCAGTCCTGCGTTGGATCAGCCTTTGTATTTCGCAACGCCTCCGGTAATCGCATCAAAGTTCTGCTGTGGGATGGCAACGGCGTGTGGTTGTGTCAGCGTCGGTTACATCAGGGGCATTTCATTTGGCCCACGTCAGGAGAGCGCTGCTTTTCGATTACTCAAGCGCAGTGGGAATGGCTAATTGCCGGGGTCGATTGGCGACGTTTATCGGCTGTACTACCCGACTATTTACACACCTGATTTGAGCTGTTTTTTGGCTTGGAAAATCACTGCAAACCCAGTATTTATAGTGGATGCAGCGTGTTTTTATGGTAAAATACTTATCATGAAAGCACTGAGCCAGCTAGATGAATTGAACCTTGATGCTGCCGCCAAAACACAGGTGGCGGCACTGGTTCAAGCGCTGCTGGAGCAGGCGAACAAGGAAGCAGAAAAGTACCAAGTGGACCTTCAAGCCAAAGACCTCAAAATCCAAGCCCTGATTCTGGAATTGGCTCATCTTCGACGGATTCGCTATGGCGTAAGGAATGAAGCGTTGTCCAGTATACAACGCGACTTGTTCCAGGAAGCCTGCAACGAAGACATCGCAGCACTTGAAGCAGAAGTCGAGCAGGCCGAAGACGAACATTCCAGCTCCACTGTTACCAAACCTAAACGCCCTCGCGCGGGTCGCCAACCCTTACCACCCCATCTGCCGCGCATTGAGCATCGCCACGAACCGGAGTCCTGCCAATGCGGTCGGTGTGGTAAAGACTTGGTCAAGATAGGTGAAGACATCACTGAGCAACTGGATGTCGAGCCCGCCAAGTTCTTCGTTCACCGCCACATCCGTCCCCAATACGCCTGCCGTCCCTGTGAAACCATCACCGCTGCACCGATTCCGCCTGCTATCATTGATGGCGGCATGGCGGCGGTAGGCTTGCTGACCTGGGTGATGGTCAGCAAATATCTGGATCATCTGCCGCTCTATCGTTTGGAACAAATCGCCGCCCGCGACCATGTCATTTTGGCTAGATCCACCCTGGCGGAATGGGTCGGGCGCACCGGTGTGGCGCTACAACCCGTGGCAGATCGGCTTATTGAAATGCTGCTGGAGCGCGGCACCCTCCACGCCGATGAAACTCCGGTACCGCAACTCGATCCCGGCAGTGGAAAAACCAAAAGAGCCTACCTTTGGGCCTACCGCAGCAACGACCTGGAAGAAGGTCCTCGGATCATCGTCTTCGATTATCGGGGTGGACGAAGCGGGGAGCATGCACGCCAGTTCTTGGGTACGTGGCAAGGGCACTTATTGGTCGATGACTATGGCGGCTACAAGGTCTTGTTCTCAGCTGCACGCCAGGAAGCGTCACCCTGTATTGAGCTGGGCTGCTGGGCGCACGCACGCCGGAAGTTCTTCGATCTGCACAAGGCCAATGCCAGCTCCATGGCGCTGGAAGCCTTGACGCGTATCGGCAAGCTGTATGCTATCGAGCAACAAGGCAAAGCGCTGGGTATCGAAGCCCGCCAACAGCTACGTGCGGAACAAAGCCAACCGGTACTCGACGCATTGCATCAATGGCTCACCCAAACCCGCGCCAGCACCGCCAACGGCGGCGGCTCCGCCAAAGCCATGGACTATACGCTGAAACGATGGCCTGCCATGATCCGCTATGCAGAAACCGGTCATTTGCCCATAGACAATAACCCGGTGGAAAATACCATCCGCCCCATTGCCCTTGGTAAAAAGAACTGGTTATTCGCTGGTTCTGAGCGTGCGGGTCAACGGGCTGCCGCCATCCAAACGCTGCTGGGTACAGCAAAACTCAACGGAATAGATCCGGCAGCATGGCTTAGAGACACCCTGGAAAAACTACCCACCTGGCCCAACAGCCGTATCGACGAACTATTGCCGTTTGCACGTCCGGTCGAAGACGTTAAAACACAGCACGATAATGATGGATAGTTGGTAGCGTTGACCGCTTACATTAAGGCTATGTCATCGTTAACTATGGAATTTTTTATTTCTTTTTCATAAAATAAGCCATGTAGGTTTTCAATTGGAGATCATCATGAAAAACGCCGAGTTTTTTCAATTAATTACTGCAATCCGTGAATTAGATCATCACCAGCGCAAACTGCTGAACGCTGCCTTAAATCAACTATCCGACGAACCCAAAGTCCTCGAATTGATTGAGTCCTGCTTTGATGCTA
>NZ_JAWPOH010000013.1:0-80133 GCF_037671525.1 Methylobacter svalbardensis | reverse complement strand
CCAAAAGATCTCCCCGGTGGCTTGGCAACATATCCACTTCTTGGGCCACTATGACTTTAAAAACAACCGTAACCCAATCGACTTCGAAGCGATGCTGGCCGACATAAGATTTAATTAACCCCTGCCAGCAGTATCATTATTCTATAAGGCATTGTTATAATTGAACTTCCAAAATTTCCGGGGTTTGGGCTTAGATCCCCCAAAGACTCCAGTTTTTATGCCCGACAATTTATTGAGCGTATTTTTGATGCCACAACAAAACTGGAACCTTTTCCCGAGATAGGCCGACGAGTGCCGGAAGCCGAAGAAAGAACCGATATTCGGGAATTGATTTTTCAAGGCTACCGCATTATCTATCTGACCCAGCCAGAGCACATCACTATTATCGCCGTCATTCATGGCAGCCGCGATTTAACCGGAATGGAAGATAAGCCTTGGTAGTTCTGTAGGCCGGACAAACAAAAAATGCCAACATTTAAGCCTATGCTTTCAATCCTGCTGACCTACTTACTGCTCCTGCTGATCGTTTTTCTATTCCAACGAAAAATGATCTATTTCCCCGATACGTATCCGATTGAAGACCAACAGCAACTGGCCGATCAATCCAACCTGAAGCTCTGGCCGTCGGCGGATGATTATCGGGGACTGATTTCCAAAACATCCCAAACGACAGGCAAAGGCACGGTTATCGTTTTTCACGGCAATGCGGGCTCTGCAACCGACCGGACTTATTACCTGGATGCGTTGGAGGAACTGGGTTACCGGGTGATCCTGGCCGAATATCCGGGCTATGCCGCCAGAAACGGTACGCCATCGGAAGCGGCGTTGATTGCCGATGGCATCCAGACCGCAAAACAGGCATTGAACGATTTTGGCGGCCCTATTTTTCTGTGGGGCGAATCACTGGGTGGAGGCGTGGCCTGCGGCATCGTGCAGAGCGGGCAAGTTCAGGTTAAAGGCATTGTCCTGATCACGCCGTTTAGCAGCATGGCCGATGTTGCCCAACACCATTACTGGTTTTTCCTGGCCAAATGGCTGATCCGCGATAAATTCGACAATATTGAAAACCTGCAAAATTACTCGGGGAACACGGCGATTCTGATCGCGGAAGAGGATGAAATCATCCCCAATAAATACAGCTTAAAGCTGTTCGAGTCACTGCACGAACGAAAGAAAATCCGGACATTTAAAGATGCGAACCACAACACGCTGCCGCTGAATCAAGAGCTTTCCTGGTGGCAAGAAGTTATGCAGTTTGTTAGCGGGCAAAACGAGGTATCCCCTTAATGGCTGTTTTTTCCATGTGCATATATTCCAACCCGAGCAATTTTCTGTCATCGGCGATACCTTCAACCCACATCACTTTTATTTCACCTTTAAATTCCATCTGCTCAAATTCAAACTCGGTTATCTCACCCACTTCGACGGCTATGGATTCAACAATACTAATCATTAACCCGTCCACCGAAACATTGACGGTATTAAAATCGCGATATTTACCATCTAACAGGATTTTGCCCGGAGTCGTCATGCTTTTTCTATACACTTTTCTCCTGTACAACTGGCTATCGACATCATAAACAACACTTTTAAATTCCAGTGCGAGCAATATATGATCATCGAACATATCAACCCTGACCACCTCGGCTTCACCGGCTAAACGCATTTCAGGAAGATATAAATCTATCGTAGCCGATGCCGACAGCATATTAAAAATCTCTTTGACGTCGCTGCTCGCCTGATCAAACTTTAATTCTGCAAGCACCCCGGTTAACGAAAGGTTTTTAATGGTTATTTTCCGCTCTTCTCCCCCCATATAAATCAAACCATGCGACATTAAGTTTTTCCGATAAGGCCGGTCTACATCTAAACTCATCTAACTATCCTCTCTGATTACCCGTGTTATGCTGTTGCTCAAATACTGCACAATGCTACCAGTCGCAATTATAGCGCCTGTATTATTTTTTTTCTTTTCCATTACAATTATTTTCGTCGCCTACATCATCTCAATCTTGCCTAACCTTCTTCATCATGAAACAACCATTATTCCTGCTCTTGTTATTGTCTTTGGCGGCCTGCACGGCACTTCCGCCTAAAAACAGTGACAATATATGCTCTACTTTCAGGGAAAAAGAGGATTGGTATGATGACGCTAAAAAATCATTTGAGAGATGGGGGGTACCTATCCACATTCAAATGGCGATCATGCACCAGGAGTCGCACTTTGTTGCCGATGCACAACCGTCACGTCCTTGGCTGCTGGGATTTATTCCGCTGCCCCGAGCCAGCAGCGCTTATGGCTATGCCCAAGCCAAAGATGAAACCTGGGATGGTTATCAGACCAAGGCAGGCGACTGGGGAGCGGATCGCGATGACTTTGCCGATGCCGCTGATTTTATCGGCTGGTACTGCAATATCAGCCACACTCGATTAGGCATATCGAAACTGGATGCCAAAAATTTATACCTCGCCTACCATGAAGGACATGGCGGTTATTATCGCAAAAGCTATTTACAAAAAGCCGGCCTAGTACAAATTGCCAACAAAGTAGCCAAGCGAGCAAAACTGTTTCAACACCAATTAGGCGATTGCAAAAAGGAATTAGAAAGCGAAAGTTCGTTTTTTTGGTAAACTATTCAGCTCAACATTCATAAAAAGGATAAGTCGTGAGAAAAATTCAAACTCAAGTTCTTTTAATTGTCACCGTCATTCTTATAGGATTTACTATGTTTTCAATGGCCAATGCCACTACCCCCGAAGAAAATAAAGCAGCAGGAACCGCCTTTCTTACAGAAAATACTAAAAAACCCAATATCGTAACGACAGCAACCGGCTTGCAATACGAAGTATTGACACCTGGAACAGGCGCTACTTCACCTTCAGCTACCGATAGCGTTACCGTGCATTACAAAGGCACTACCCTTGATGGTGAAGAGTTTGACAGTTCTTACAGCCGAGGCGAACCGGCCACATTCCCCTTAAATCGGGTAATCCCCGGGTGGACTGAAGGCGTACAACTAATGAAAGAAGGCGCAAAATACCGCTTTTATATTCCGTCAGAACTTGCTTATGGCGAGCAAGGCGCAGGCCGGGCAATCGGCCCGAATGCCGCATTGATCTTTGATGTTGAGCTGATCAAGATTCAGTAAAAAAGCCGACGGAAGGCGCAAGATGCAAGGCAAACAAGCCTGCATCTTGCGCCTTTTTACTTTCGCCTTTCGCCTTTCGCCTCGTTCCTATGCCCACTTACCAATTATTTGCCACAACCCCCAAAGCGATGGAAACCATCCTTACCGATGAACTCAGCGCACTCGGCATAACCCATATCAAGGCCACTCTGGCCGGGGTCGCTTTTCAGGGCGATCTGGAGACCGCATATCGTGCCTGCCTGTGGTCAAGAACCGCAAATCGCATCCTACTGGTACTCAGCTCATTCGAGGTAAAAACCCAGGAAGATCTTTATAACGGCGTACAAAAAATCGACTGGTTTGAGCATATTAATCCTGAAGACAGCTTTGCGGTCTCGTTCAGTGCGAAAAACTCAGAAGCAATCAACAATACCCACTTTGGCGCTTTAAAAGTTAAGGATGCCATCGTCGATCAGATGCGGGACAAGTTTCAAATCCGCCCCAGCATCAATACCGAACAGCCCAGTATCCGCATCAATGTTTATTTGAATGGCGAAACTGCCCAGCTCAGCCTGGATCTTTCCGGTGAAAGTCTGCATCGTCGCGGTTACCGGGACGTCAATATCAAAGCCCCGATGAAGGAAAACCTGGCGGCGGCGATGCTGCTGCGTAGCGGCTGGCCCCAAATCGCCAAACAACAGGGCTCGTTAATCGACCCGATGTGCGGCTCAGGAACGCTGCTGTTGGAAGGCGCGATGATCGCCGCCGATTATGCACCCGGTTTGTTACGCGACTATTTCGGTTTTATTGGCTGGAAAAAACACGATGCCGAATGCTGGAAAAAATTACGTGCTGAAGCCGAACAACGTAAAAAAATCGGTATGGAAAAGCTGCCCGTTATCGTAGGCTTCGATCAAAACCGCCAGACCGTCAACACCGCTTTAGCGCATATCGCCAATGCCGGCCTGCAACATAAAATCCATGTCGAACGCCGCGATATTGAGGACGCGGAACCCGCCGAAAGCTGGAAACCCGGCCTGTTGATCTGCAACCCGCCTTATGGCGAACGCTTGGGCGACGAGCAGGAAACCGCTGAGTTATACAAAAAATTCGGCGCATCACTCAAAGCGCATTTTATCGGCTGGAAAGCCGCGATGATCATCAGCAACCCGGAACTGGGCTTTCGCTTAGGCATCCGCTCACAAAAGCCGATTACCCTGTTTAATGGCGCGCTTGAATGCAAACTGTTACGTCTGGATATTGAAGAAAGCAATTTCTTCACTCCCAAAGCCAGAACGCAGGAAGAGCGTATTGCTCAAGTGACCGAGATCAGCAAAACGCAGGAACAACGGATTGCTCAAGTAACCGAGACCCGCCCTGCTCCGCAACTTGAGACTACCGGCACCGACAAGGAAGCCAGTGTTTCGGGCGCGAAAAGTGTTACAGACAGGGATATAAGTGAGCCCGTCGCTGCCGTGATGTTCGCCAACCGGCTCAAAAAGAACCTGAAAAAACTGTCCAAATGGGCCAAGAAAAATCATATCACCTGCTATCGGGTCTATGATGCCGATTTGCCGGAGTACGCGGTCGCCGTTGACATTTACCAAGGAGAAGTTTACCGCTCCCAGCTCACGCCCCTCACCGACATCCCTGTAGGTGAACAAACCTGGATCAATGTGCAGGAATACGAACCGCCTAAAAGCATCGATCAGCACAAAGCCGATCAGCGACTGGCGGGGCTGTTGGCCGAAATACCTCGGGTACTTGGCGTCAATAGCGATCAGGTGTTCCTGAAAATACGCCGCAAGCAAAAAAGTACCGATCAATACGAAAAACAGGGTGACCAGGGGCGTTTTCACATTATTGAAGAAGGCGGCTGCAAGTTACTGGTGAATTTTGAAGATTATCTGGATACCGGCTTGTTCCTCGATCACCGGCCTATACGCATGATGATTCAACAACAGGCCAAAGGCAAAAGCTTTTTAAACCTGTTTGCCTATACCGGCAGCGCGACAGTTCATGCGGCAATGGGTGGCGCTGCATCGACGACCACTGTTGACATGTCCAACACCTATATCAACTGGGCAAAAAAGAACATGGCGCTGAATGCTAACGAAGGCGCGCATGAATTTATCCAGGCCGATTGCCTGGAATGGCTAGCCACTGAAGCCGAGCTTCCCAGTAAACACTACGATTTGATTTTCCTCGACCCGCCGACTTTTTCCAATTCCAAACGGATGGATGAAGCGTTCGACATACAAAACGACCATGTACAACTGATTAATAACGCCATTTCCTTGCTGTCGCCGGGAGGTGTCCTATACTTTTCGACCAACTTCAGACGCTTTAAAATCGACAAGCAGGCATTGTCTGATTTCATCGTAGAAGACATCAGCGCGGCAACAATACCGGAAGATTTTGCCCGCAATCCAAAAATCCATTATTGCTGGAGAATTAAAGAGTGATACGCAAAGTTAAAATCCTGGTTTCCGGTCGAGTTCAAGGCGTTTACTTCCGCCTTTTTACCCAGAACAAGGCCAAACATTTTGCCATAAAAGGCAGCGCCAAAAATCTCCCTGATGGTCGGGTTGAAATCATCGCCGAAGCGGAAAAGCTGGCTATTGAAAAATTCATTAAATGGTGCCACAAAGGCCCGATAACCGCCCGGGTCGATCACGTTGAAATCACCGAACTTCAACATGATGAAGTGTTAACGTCTTTTGATATAACCTAAAAGGTTAACAGGGAGCCGCTATTGTTGCGCAAGCTTTTTATGGGCGTGGACACCATGGATGGTGTGAATGCAAGAAAATGCAGGAGCAATTTGTCGTCCCCTGCCCATCACGCGACCGCTAATGCTTTCGGCGGCCGCAGTCGTCGACGCGATTTGGTAAAGCCTGCATTTCCACTACGCCATGCTTCGCGGAAACACCTGCCCTATCGCTTCTGGGGACTACTCGGCTCCTGTCTCGCAGCGAAAGTTTACGGGTCTTTCGGCAATGAACAATAATCCGTATTGCCAATAAAATACTGATCACCACTGCATAAATCAACGGTTCGGTATAATCCGCTTTTACCAACCAAAAATAATGTATCAGAGCCGTTAACCCTGCGACATAAATCAAACGATGCAGTTTTATCCAATTTCGCCCCAATCTTTTCTGCATGTTTTTGGTTGAAGTTACGGCCAGAAGAATGAGCAACGCATAAGTCAGCAAGCCCATCAGGATATAAGGGCTTTTCGGCACCTCGTCTTTAAATGCCTCCCAGGATAGCGACAAATCAAGCGCGATAAAAATCAGTAAATGCAGGCTGGCATAAAAGAAAACGAACAGGCCTATCATGCGCCTAAAGCGCATTGGCCAGCTCTGCCCGGTTATTATTTTAATCGGTGTCAGCGCCAAAACCACGCACAAAAATCGCAAGGCCCAATCGCCAAAACCGAAATGCAGGGTTTCTATGGGATTAGCGCCCAGTTGATCGTTGATGCCATCATTTATCAGCAAGCCAAAAGGCAGCAGACTCAGCGAAAAAATGATTACTTTTATGCCCACCCAGCCTTTTTTGCCGAGTAACATCAGAAATGCCGCTTTAGATCCATACCGGAATAAAGCCCCGCGACTTCCGCGCCATAGCCGTTAAACTTTTCCGTATCACGCTTCGGGGTAAAAATACTGCTGCCTAAAACCCGCTCGCGGCGTTGACTCCATCTGGGATGAGGTACTTCAGGATTAACGTTGGCATAAAAACCATTCTCCGCAGGAGCGCTTTTATGCCACGCGGTTTCCGGCATATTTTCCATAAAACGTATTTTAACTATCGCCTTGATACTCTTGAAACCGTATTTCCACGGCACAATCAGACGCAACGGCGCGCCATTCTGCTTGGGCAACTCATCGCCATACATGCCGGTAGCCATAATCGCTAACGGATGCATCGCTTCATCGATACGCAAACCCTCCACATAAGGCCAGTCCAAAACGCCGGAACGCTGACCTATCATGATTTCAGGGTTATAAAGCGTGGTAAATTCGACAAACTTGGCTTTCGACGTAGGCTTAAAGCGCTTCAGCATATCACCCAATGGAAAGCCTATCCACGGCACCACCATAGACCAGGCTTCCACGCAACGGAATCGGTAAATACGCTCCTGCACAGGATTATCTTTTAGAATATCTTCCAGATTGTAAACGCCCGGCTTTTCCACCTCGCCGACAACTTCGACGCTCCACGGCGTGGTTTTTAACGCCTGGGCTAAAACAGTCGAATCCTGTTTATTGGTGGAGAACTCATAGTAATTGGTATAACCGGCAACATCCTCACGATCGGTAACCGCTAACTTAGCGGAATAAGGCCCGACCGGAACATCGGCATATTTCCCCGTTTCTGCCTGTCCCAGGTTCGGCAACATAAGCCCCGCCGAAAACGCAGTAGCCGCTTTAATAAACTCCCGTCGGGATTCAAAAACCGCCCGGTCGGTGATTTCGCTACTCAAGATGTTTGCTTTGGTTTTGATTAACATGCTCAACCCCTTTGTTACGTGCGTTTACGCTGTGGAACTTAAATAATACATCAAACCGTTTTGACATCGCTAACCCTGACAGCCGGAACCTCTATTTCAGTCAATACCCTGTCGCTAAAATGATATTTTTTAATCAAAATACCCATAAATTCACACCGATAACTCAAGCAGGGGAAATTTGGTTGTACCTTATCTGCTGCATATCTTACAATTCTGTCGGATGTGCAGTAAGGTTACTGGGCTATGTAGGTTTTCCGCATTAATAATAACTAATATTTTGGAGGATAGTATGTTTAAAATTCGTTCGCTGGTTACAGCGTTGGCGTTGGCAAGTTCGGTTTCGGTGGCTTCGGCTTGGGAGGTATTGCCCAAAGAAGCCCCTGAACCGGCAGATAATGCGACAACGCCGGCTAAAGTTGAGTTGGGTCAAATGCTCTATCATGATCCTCGTTTGTCCTCTACAGGTACGGTTTCTTGCTCTTCCTGCCATAACACCATGCTGGGCGGCGAAGATAACAGACCGAATGCTATGGGTGTTAACGGTCAAACAGGTGGACGTAGCGCGCCGACAGTCTGGAATGCTGCGTTTAATACGGTCCAATTTTGGGATGGCAGAGCGGCAAGCCTGGAAGAGCAAGCGGCAGGTCCCGTGACCAATCCGATTGAGATGGGCATGAAAAACTGGGATGAGGTCGTTGCCCGTTTAAAAACGATTGAAGGTTATCAGCTGCCCTTTGAGCGGGCTTTTGGTACGGATACCATCACTAAAGATGCTGTAACTAAAGCAATTGCCGCTTATGAAAGAACCTTGATTACGCCTGACAGTCCTTATGACCGTTATGTTTCCGGCGATAAATCAGCCTTATCGGAACAACAGGTTCGCGGCATGGAAAAAGTTGCGGAATTGGGTTGTACCACTTGTCATAGCGGCCCGGCGTTTAACGGCCCCGGTGTGTTCCAGAAGTTCCCTGTCATCCCCAACGGCTATTGGGAAGCGCAATATCATTTCAGCAGGGATAAAGGCTTAGCGGAAGTCAGCAACAAGCAGGAAGACGAACATTTGTGGAAAGTACCGACTTTGCGTAACGTCGCTTTGACTGCGCCTTATTTCCACAATGGTTCGGTTAAAACGCTGGATAAAGCGGTAACGTTGATGGCAAAACTGCAATTAGGCAAGGATTTAAGCAAAGAAGAAGTTGCCGATATTGTGGCCTTTTTGAATGGTTTGACCGGCGAGTTCCCTAAACAGCAAATGCCTGTTTTGCCAGGTACACCGGATTCTACTTTTAACTAAGCGGTTAATTCGGGGGCGATCGCTCGGTCGCCCCTGTTTTTATTCTGCACTATAAATTGGCATTTCCGAAATACGCAGATC
Source organism: Methylobacter svalbardensis (assembly GCF_037671525.1). NCBI lineage: Bacteria > Pseudomonadati > Pseudomonadota > Gammaproteobacteria > Methylococcales > Methylococcaceae > Methylobacter > Methylobacter svalbardensis. The sequence continues at coordinate 71,108 of NZ_JAWPOH010000013.1, read as the reverse complement.
AATCTGCTTTAAAATTTCCAGATAAATTGGACTGTTTACCGATTCAAAACGCTGTTTAAATTCAACCTCATCCATATGCTCAGGCAGATCTCTGGGATCAGGCATAAAATCACTGTAATCTTTAATCCCGGACATGGCTTTTTGCATTTTTCGTGCATTTTCCGGTGAGGATGTTGCCATTTCACCAAAGCGTATCCCCGCTTTATCGGCGGCCAAGTCAATAAAACTGAAGCCACTGCCGCTGTGTGCATCGCTTAGTTCTTTTTCTTCTCCTGAAATTTGGGCGGCTTGCTTGTTTACCAATACGGTAAGCGCGGCTGATCCTATAAAATGTTGCGCCAGATCGATACGTTTATACAAAAAGGCAGTATATTGTTTTCCAGTCACGGGCGTAGCTTCAATCGAAGACAGCAGTTTTTTTGCCTCCCGTTTATTAACATAGTCATTGATTGTAGAAATAACGACCCTGTTTTCGTCTATGGCGGTTTCCATTGTCGAGCGTTGGTAAGCCAGTTCAAATAATGGACGCAACAACTCCGCCAGTGATAAGCGCCATTCCGGGTCATGCTTGGCGACAATGTCGGCTAGTTTCTGCTGATAAATATTCAGCGTAGAATTATCGCCAGTGTGCGTCAAAAAGTTCCGCGCCTGTAACAATGTATTTTTATTGGGATAGTAGGTAATAGAGAGTTTTTCCGCATCAATGGTTACCGCCTTGAGGGGACGGGTTGCCAGAATAAAATACTCATTCAACGATGAATGCTGAATAATGGTGTCGATAACAAAAGCCGCCAATTTTGCCGGCAGTAATAGTTTTCCAGCTTTAAATTTGGTTATGACCGGAAGATCATTGCCTTTAACGTTGCCTAATCTAAAGCTAATATTCAAATACTTGCCTAAGCTATTTTTAGGCAAGGTCATAGTAACCACGAATCGCAACTCACCGTTTTTCAAATCCAAATCAGCCGCACTTTTACTAAAACGGTTTAACAAATAATTACCGGCAAGATTAAGGTCGGCTTCGGTTAATTCAATGATACCGATTTCATCAGGCTTCGTTTTAAATCCTTCATACAGGATCTTTTTTGCCCTGAGCAAATCGTCATGGGTGGGCGACCATCCCACTTCAAGCTCGGGCTTGTTGCCGACGCCAAAAAGAACCAGCATCACACATAAAATCAATAATGCACTAATGGAATAGAACGAAATACGAAATAAAATTCTCATGAGCTTAGGGTTAAGAAAATTCCAGTTTGAAACCGGCAGGTTTTAAATAGTCGGCTTCCAGAACCAAATCAGCATGAGTCAACGGTGCCTGAGCCAGCCAATTGGCTGGGAACTGCACGCGGATTTTTGATTTTATTAGCGATATTTTAAAATCGGGCAATACATGTTCCTGGCGATTGCGGTGCAACAATACCGACAGTCGCAAAATAACGGTCAGATTGGGCGCGTCAATATTCCAGGGGGATGGTAATTTATTGAAATGGGAGCGTGAAAATTTACGTCGATGTGATTTTACAATAGTTGATAATAAAAGCTGATCCTGCCTGGAAAAACCGGCAAAGTCGCCATTCTCAATAATATAAGCGCTGTGTTTATGGTACTGACTGTGGGCGATATCCTGCCCAATCTCATGCAGATCTGCCGCCCAGTTTAAAAACTGCATAACATGTTCGTGGTTAGGCCCGCAAAAACCATCACCCAATTGTTTCTGTATATAGCTAATTGTCTGTTTAATGCGAGCTGCATGTTCTTTGTCGGTATGATAACGGTCTGCCATAGTCTGCACGGTTGCGGAGCGGATATCATGATCATAAAACCGCCCCAGTAGATCCTGAATCAGGCCTTCTCTTAACGCTCCATCGGAAACGGTCATTTGCTCAATGCCCAAGCTTTTAAAGGTAGCGTAGACGATGGCCACACCGCCTGGAAATACCGGCAGACGCTCTGGGTCGAGTTCCGGCAAATTAAGCTCGTTAACATGGTTACACTGATTTAAATGGGCGACCAGATGCTCCAGTCCTTCCCTGGTTATGCCGTTATTACTCCAGTTTTTAGCTTGAAGGACCTTATCAATCGACCGTAAACTGCCTGATGCGCCGATGGCTTCGTCCCAGTTTTTACGCTGAAATTGCTTCTGGATCGGTTCAAGCTGCTGTTCGGCGAACAAGGTTGCCTGAGTAAATGCACTTTTGGATAATTTACCTTCCTTAAAAAAAGCATTACTAACCAACACGCAGCCCATAGGTGTACTTTCTTTTACTCTGGGCGTATCGCCAGAGCCTATGATGTATTCGGTGCTGCCGCCGCCTATGTCCATAACCAGCCGTAAGTTGGCGTTGCTGCCCAGACTGTGCGCAACGCCCTGATAGATTAAGCGGGCTTCTTCTATGCCTGAAATGATATGGATGGGATGGTTTAGCGCTTTTTCAGCCTTGTCCAAAAACTGTTGAGCGTTTTTTGCCATACGCAAGGTGCTGGTGCCGACAACGTGGACGCTCTCCGGCGGAAAGTTGCGGATTCTTTGACCAAACCGTTCCAGGCAGTCTAAAGCTCTTTTTTGGGTATCGGAATCAAGGTAGTTCCTTTTATCCAGGCCGGCCGCAAGCCTTACCATTTCTTTGAGACGGTCGAGTATTTGTAAATTGCCATCAGTTAAACTGCAAACAATCATGTGAAAGCTGTTAGAACCCAGGTCTACAGCAGCAACGATTTCGGGAGGTTTGTTCGGCACGAGTGATCCAGTTTTGTCTATGTAGCATGTCAATATCTGATAATATTATACAGCTTTAGTCATCCAAACACAGGATGTAGCACGTAATTCAGCTTACGTAATTTAACTTATTTAAAGGCTTCCGTTAAGTGTTAGTTTCAACATGAATGCATTATCCCTGCGTAATCTTAAAAAAACCTATAATAACGGCTTTGAAGCCTTAAAAGGCATCGATCTTGAGGTTGAGGCCGGCGATTTCTTTGCCTTGCTGGGGCCTAATGGTGCCGGCAAGTCAACGGCCATAGGTATTATCAGTTCGCTGGTCAATGCAAGCAGTGGCTCAGTCAGTATCTTCGGGCATGATTTAAGACGTGAACAGGCAAAAGCGAAAAGCTGCCTCGGCTTGGTTCCTCAGGAAGTCAATTTTAATCAATTCGACACCGTCAAAAGTATTTTACTCAATCAGGCCGGTTATTATGGTACGCCGCGCAAACTTGCGCTGCAACGCACCGAATACTGCCTTAAACAAATGGATTTATGGGACAGGCGCGATACCGTTTCCAGACGTTTGTCCGGCGGCATGAAACGCCGGGTGATGATTGCCCGCGCCTTAGTGCATGCGCCCAAATTATTGATTCTTGATGAGCCGACCGCAGGTGTTGATATAGAAATACGCCGTTCGATGTGGAACATGATGCAGGAAGTCAATCAGCAAGGCACGACTATCATTTTAACCACACACTATCTGGAAGAAGCGGAAAGCCTGTGCCGCAATATCGCCATTATCAATCACGGGCGGATTGTTGAAAACTCCGATATGGCGAGCTTGCTGGCGAGACTGCATGTGGAACATTTTGTCCTGGATCTGGCTCGGCCCATTGCTGCGGCGCCGGTGATTGAAGGCTGTCAAATCGGACTGATAACAGACAAAACCCTTGCTGTTGCCATACCTAAAGAGCACGGCCTTAACAAGCTATTCAGTCAATTGACCGCACAAAATATCGAAGTCATCAGTTTAAAAAACAAGACCAACCGGCTGGAACAGTTATTTATGGATCTGATCGACTCAAACCCGACAGGTAATAAACGATGAACTATTGCATTGCTTTAAAAACTATTGTTACCAAGGAAATATTCCGGTTTATCCGCATCTGGCCGCAAACCTTGCTGCCGCCGGCTATCACCACCGCCCTGTATTTCCTGATTTTCGGCAAGCTGATCGGCGACCGTATCGGTACGATCAGCGGTGCCAGCTACATGGACTATATTGTCCCCGGCATTATTTTAATGTCGGTGATCAGCCACTCCTACGCCAATGTCGTGTCTTCGTTTTACTCGACCAAATTCCAGCGCAATATTGAAGAATTATTGGTTGCCCCAATACCCAACTGGGTGATTCTGAGCGGGTATGTCAGCGGCGGTATTATTCGCGGATTACTGGTAGGCATTGTGGTAGCCTTAATATCCCTGCTATTTACCGATATTAACGTTAATAATATCGCGATTACCCTGACTATCGCCGTACTGACAGCCACCGTCTTCGCTTTGGCCGGTTTTATCAATGCAATACTCGCCGAGAGTTTCGACGATATTTCGATCATCCCGAACTTTGTATTAACCCCGTTAAGCTATCTGGGCGGCGTGTTTTATTCGGTAGATATGTTGCCCGGTGTTTGGCAGACTATCTCGATGGGAAATCCCATTTTGTATATGATCAATGCCTTTCGTTACGGCTTGATAGGCGTGACCGATATTGATATTCAGCTGAGCTTTCTCATTACCGGCGGATTTATCGTCACCTTAACCTTGTTTAGCCTTTACCTTTTGCATAAAGGTGTTGGGATTAAGAATTAGCCGGTTGCGTTACGCCAGCGAATGTTAATTATTCATTCTCCTGGCTGATATTCGTGCACCACTTTCGGACAAAATTCACCCATGTTACGCATTTTTGCTTACTGTCGAGTTTCGGTTACAGACCAAACTACCCAGAATCAGAGCATAGAAATCAAGGCGGCGGTATTCGCTGTTCATGTCCAAGTACAGTCTGTTTCGATCAAAGTAGTTAGAGAGCGTATTCTTTTAATTAACGTGAAATGCGAAGAATACAAGCACTAATTCCATTCGACACGAAACACCGTCTGTCCTGAACCCGTGGAGCATAAACCATAAACCGTCCCTAGCTGAACAGCACACGTCCGCGTGAGCATTGTCCCCGACTCCCGTAGACTCAGTTGTGTGCCTGCGCATATCATGGGTAGCAAAGTTGATTCATGCGTTATTCAGCGATCGTCAGTTACTCTTGCTTATCATTATTTTACATAAGGAATACGGTAATGGCATTAATAACAAGAAGAATTATGCTCTGCGGGTTGATACTGTTAGTCAGCGCTTGCGTACATCCACATCATTTTTATGGCGGAGGCCACGGTGACGGCCATTATCGCGATGGCGGTGACGATAGGCATCGCGGTGGTGGCCATCGTGAGCGAAGGCATCATTAAGCCAACGCAACAACTTCCTGCGGCATTGTTGCTGATGCGCCAGTCAAAAACCGACAGGCATAAAAAAACCGGCAGTGTTTTTGAACTCTGCCGGTTTTTGAAATTTGGTGGAGGCGGGGGGAATTGAACCCCCGTCCGCAAGTACTCCGCCATAAGGTCTACATGCTTATCCCGTCTTTGATTTAGCTGATGACTACCCGTCAGGCCAAGAAAATCATCAGCGATTCCGTAAGGTTTTAGCGCATCCATACCGGACAGATTTCAGCGCGATCTTATGTAAATGACCTCTGAGCGTTCAGCGAACTGAACTCCACCCGCATAAGCACAGATGGTCAAAGGAATGGTGCTGTGTTTAAGCAGCTAAAGCCATTGAGTAGTTTTCGTCATTTGCGAATACTTTAGTTTCAGTAGATTTTACGAGGTGTACTGTCCTCGGCATGCACTTAAGGTTTTGCTACCCACGTCGAAGCCATGTCGCCCCCGAGTAGTTTTCAGGTCATATACTATGGCCTTTATAAAGAAGATCAAGCGCTAACATAAAAAATTAGCTGTTTTCTTTATAGTGTATCTTAATTGCCAGCTGCAGCGACATCTTGCGCTGCAGCAGACATTTTGGTACTTAGATGACCGTTACGTTTTCAGCTTGCGGGCCTTTTTGGCCTTGCGCTACGCTGAACTGTACTTTTTGGCCTTCATCCAGTGATTTGTAGCCGCCGGAGTTATTGATTTGTTGAAAATGTACGAAAACGTCGGGGCCTGATGCTTGCTCGATAAAGCCAAAGCCTTTATCTGAATTAAACCATTTAACGATGCCGGTAGTTATTGTAGACATAATGAGTCCTGTAAAAATTTGATTATATAAAGCCTTAAAAAAGGCGGATAGAGCCGGAAAAATTTGGAAATTACAAAATGAAAAACAGGACGAGGAACTACAAAAGATACATCGAAATGATAAGCAGAGGGTAAATCTTATTTCTAAGCTGGAGGCAGTGTAGACTTCTGATCATAGTGATGTCAAGGTATATTTTTCTATAGCTGAACACGCCAGTTTTAACGGTTAATGATGAACTTGTTCATTGTAGACCAACATCGAGTGTTAACGGGTAGTCGAGTTTAGCTTGCGGTCAGCAGGTGATGTTATTGTGAAGCTAAATTCCTCCAGAAAAGGAATAACTTGATTTTGTGCCGGGGGTTTTAAGCAAATTGAGCAATAAAAAGACTTCCGGGCCGTTAAGCCGTGGAAGTCTTCAGGATACTGGGTTAAGAATTTCAGTTAGATGAATCAATCCCATGAAAGTTGACCGGCCTTGCCCCGTTTACGGTTCAGGTTAACATTACTGGCAATGGCCGCTGAGGCGAATAGCGCAGATGAGATGATGAATTCACCGGAAATAAAGCCTATTAGGCCGATGACAAATACTATTCCAGTTAGAATATCTTTGTAGAAGTCGTTCATGAGCAAGTCCTCATAAAGTTGAAAGGTTTTTTCATACTGCGATTTAACTATAGTGAAAATGCCTATTATTGACAATGGTGCTAGGTATTTATGGATTGTTTCCTGATTGGCTACATTAAATTCATAAGCTATTCATATAGCCATGGAAGCGCTGATTGAATTCTTCAGCAAGCTCAGGAGGTATAAATCTTCATAAGCTTATAATTACAGCCTTCCAATCATCAATAATAAGGAAAAAAAACAAATGACCATCTCCCATGTATTCGATACTTACGCAAAAACCGCACAAAACAAAAAATTGCATTTTAATGTGGTGCTGGATGAACAAGATCAACAGCAAGCCCTGACCTATGCCAAACACTGGTTAGCAAGCATTGGCCTTGATGATGCCGTGGTCACTCCGGAGAACTGCTATTTCTACCACAGCATTGAAGCACCGGCCGCCTTAAGAGCTGATATTGACCGGCAAGGTTATGCCATTTATAAGATGGAAGGATGTCCGAAATAATACCGACTGATTGATTTTTGATCGTTACATACTATAAAAACCCTTACTCGAAAGCTCGAATAAGGGTTTAGTTTTTCGCTTCGTTTAAAGTCGCTTGCCTGAGACGGCGCAGCCAGCTAAATATCTTCCTGACTAGATTTTTGTTTTAACCTCACGCTCCTGTTCTCGAGGCGCGACTTTGGCCAGTTGCGCCATCTCTTCGGCCAGAAGATCCAGTATGTCGTCGGCCGACACAATGCCTTCAAGCTCTCCGTCCTCATTAACAATCGGGATGCGGCGTATTCCCTTGGTACGCATAAGCTGAATTGTTTCAAACACGCCTACTTTTTCCTGCACACTGATCAGTTGCGGACTCATGATGTCACCCACGCTGAACTCATTGAGGTCAAGGGACTGGGAAATTATTTCAATGACGATATCGCGATCTGTAACAATACCGACCGGCACCCGCTTGCCGTCAACCTCATCCACGACCACCAGATCGCCCACATGGTACTGACGCATCAGTTGCGCCGCTTCCAGGATGCTTGTTTCTCTTGTTGCGTACACTACTTCACGGTTACAAAATTCACTAATAGGCATCGGTATTTCCTCTCGATGAGTTGAAGGTAGAATCGCATCAAAACTAACATAGAAACCTGTGTCAGTATAGAGCATTTGGAAATAAGAGAACTGAGCAAGGCGGCAGGGCTATTCGACGAAGGACAAACAATGTACAGCCTCATCCTTGCAGGCATCAGCATACTACGCCTCGTCAGATGCGAACTGCTATGCGGTTCTATGATAGCGCTCATGTCTGCCAGCAGTTTAGGATGCTTAACTTCTGTTGCAGGATTGACTCGGAGTGATATGTCGTTTATGCAGGTAATGCCAGTTTTAAACTCATTGATGCCTACTTCAACAGTAGACCGGTTCCAAACTAAATACATTCTCGGCAATACGGTGCTTGCCATCCAGCAACGACAAAGTCACATCGCCCATTGCGCAGCGCCGCTCAGACCCAGAAATCAAATCAACCAAGCGCGATATTAAGTCCACTATTTCCGTAGAAATTCCATTTCGCACAAGAGTGCTTGTCTTCATCGGTGAGTCTCAGTTTTTGCAGTAAATCATCGTTATAATGGGTATTTTAGTAATTGCGGCTTCCCCTTATTGCTTAAATCACGGCTTCACGTAAGGTAACAAATTCTTCGGCAGCAGTTGGGTGTATGCCGATAGTAGAATCGAAGACCGCCTTGGTCGCGCCGGCTCGAATGGCAACGGCCATGCCCTGAATAATTTCGGGAGCATCAGACCCGACCATGTGCATGCCGACAACCCTGTCAGTGCTGCGGACCACAATCATTTTCATCAGGGTTTTTTCATCCATACCGGAGAGGCTGTTTTTCATTGAGGTGAAACTGGTTTTGTAAATATCGATGTCCGGGTATTTTTCGCGCGCCTGTGCTTCGGTTAGCCCTACCGTACCAATAGTGGGCTGGCAAAAAACGGCAGTAGGAATATTGTCATAATCTACCGGTTTTGATTTATTGACATACAATTTATTGACCAAAGCCATGCCCTCTGCAATGGCTACCGGAGTCAGGTTGACCCGGTTAGTCACATCTCCCAGTGCGTAGATTGACGGCACATTGGTTTGATAATCACTGTTGACTTTAATCGCAGCTTCGCTATCCAGTTCAACACCAAGCTTCTCCAGTCCGAATCCGGTTGAATTCGGTGTTCTGCCAGTGGCATACATCACCAGGTCTGTGCTCACTTGACTGCCATCAATAAGCCGTGCTGCGAAGCAATCGCCTGCACTTTCTATAGCTTCGATATCGGTATTGAAAAGAATATCAATACCTTTCCTGGTCATTTCATCAGCCAGAAAATCACGTATATCCTCATCAAAACCACGAAGCAGTTTATGTCCGCGATGACAAATTGTCGTCTTAACACCAAGACCATGAAGAATGCTGGCAAATTCCACTGCGATGTAACCGCCACCGACAATAATGATATGTTTAGGCAATTGATCGAGGAAAAACATTTCATTCGAGGTGACGATGTGTTGCTTGCCGGGTATGTCAGGAACAGACGGCCAACCCCCTGTTGCAATCAGCATGCGTTCGGCGCTGTATTCCGTACCGTCGACAGCGACAGTATGTGCATCAAGCACTTGTGCCCTGCCAGTGATAAGACTGACACCCGATTTTTGCAGCCGATTGTTATAGACAGCGTGTAGCCTCTCTATTTCCCTATTTTTATTTGCAATCAGGCTAGGCCAGTTGAACGTTGATTTGCCCATCGTCCAGCCAAAGCCTGCTGCCGACTCGAACTCACCGCTGAATTGGGAGGCATAGACCAGCAGTTTTTTAGGTACGCAACCTACATTGACACAGGTGCCACCTAAATAACGCTGTTCAGCAATGGCAACTCGTACGCCCTGTGCCGCAGCCATATTAGCGGCACGCACGCCGCCAGAACCCGCACCCACTATAAACAGATCATAATCATATTGAGTCATGGGGGCCTCTCGTAGAATCAAAGGGCCAATGTCGGCTCATTTGTTATGTTTTAAATAATCCAGCAGGGTATCAGCATCGCTTACCGTAAACGGATCATCCGGACAATTATCAACTTGGCCGGGTTCGCTGAATAATTTGATAATCTTTTTATCCTCGACAATCATGGAATAGCGCCATGAACGACTGCCAAAACCAAGATTTTCTTTTTTCACCAGCATGCCTATTGCCTTGGTAAAATCGCCATTTCCGTCGGGCAGCATTTTTACATGCTTGATGCCCAGATGCTTGCCCCATTGATACATCACAAAGGCATCATTAACACTCAGGCAATAAACCTCATCAATCCCCTGATCAATAAGCTCCTGATATTTGGCATCATATCCAGGCAAATGCTGGCTTGAACAGGTAGGTGTATAGGCGCCGGGAAGAGCCAAAACAACAATTTTCTTCCCTTTAAAAATATCGTCAGTGCTGACATCCTGCCAGCGAAACGGGTTGTCGCCACCGATACTTTCGTCGCGAACACGTGTTTTAAAAACTACATCAGGTACAGTTGAAATCATGTTGGAATTCCTTGATTTATAAATTAGCGTTTGAGCGAGGCAATGCAATCAATTGAGACAGCGCGAACAAATTACGGTCCACGCTGACATCAATTAAAAACTGCATGCCCGATATAAGAACTAGAAAACCTAGTCCAAAAGCCGATCCAAAGTGCGTATATGGGCGTGTTGAGCAGGCAGCAGCTTCGTTTCAATCAACGAGCGAACATCCGAAGGCAAATCGGGATCCTGCAACGCTTTATCATAATCCTCTACACCAATTCTTTCTCCTTCCAGCAAAACTTTCAGTATGGCTTTTTGACCCAACAAATTAGCGCCTCCCTCGACTATTTCCGCCCAAGTACCCCAGACTCCCGAGTCCTCAGAAGGCGTTCCTCCCAATTGAGATATTTCTGCCTGCAAACTGGAAACCGCATCCTTATGATTTTCATAAATGGGCATTAAATACTCCGATTCACCCAGTGCGACATCTTCCCGAAACTTATCCAAAGCCTGTTGATAGGTTTCCGTTGCGGCTAATTCATCTTTCAGCAATTTATCGATTGTTTTAATGTTATGCATAATAAAACTCCTCTATGATTGTTTCTTGATTACATGAAATAGCCTCATCAAGCTTAAGCATTTACTGAGACTCCTTACCCACATGGGCAACACAAAGTCACCCTCCCATTACTTATGGATGATTCTTACATTTTGCGCATTATCCAACGACTAACGGTATCGTTAATAAGCAATGAAATTATTCCTCTGTAAACCGGCTAATTGACTTTGGCTTACAAAGTCAATCCTGCTGTCAAAAGACATGAAGTACAACGTTATAAAAAATTTACTGGAAAAACTTCTGAGAGTCGGTGCGGTGTCGCACACATGGCAAAGGTAGTTGCATAAATCATGTAGAGGAATATATTCGCTGGTTCAACCGCGACAGCCTGCGCAGTGGATTCGGGATTTTTTTTCCTATAGGCGGCACGGTTGATATGGAGATTTAAGCGCTGACTCAGATTTTAATTATCATAATGCACAATTATATTTCATAATGCGCAATGAAGATCAGCGACAAATATCGCGCAAATCACCGTCAAATTGTCGCGCCACACGTCATAAGCCTCTTGCAAACGAGCTCTGTACCAAACCCGACAATGAGCGCCGTATCTGTATCCTGTTTTATAGCCGGTTTGGTCATTCCATCCATGAGTTTACGTAAAAATCGATTAGATATTATTACCAATGGAAGAGCTGATCCATTTAATCCAGACTAATATACCTTATGCGCCCTATATTATTTTCGGCGCATTAATGCTGGCCGGACTTAACATCCCCGTTTCCGAAGACGCGATGCTGTTCGTCTCGGCGGTTTTAGCCAGCATCTACCCCGATTATCTGGTGCAGCTTTTCATTGCCGTTTATCTGGGCGCTTACCTTTCCGATCTGGTCTGCTACTGGCTTGGACGAATATTAGGCGCGAAACTGTTTGAAATCCGGTTTTTCGCCAATAGGGTTTCCGCTCAAAAAATCGGAAAAATCCATCTTTTCTATGAAAAATATGGCTTGATTACGATTCTGGTGGGACGCTTCATTCCTTTCGGCGTAAGAAACGGTTTATTTCTGACTGCCGGATTAGGGCGAATGAATTTTCTGAAATTTGCACTCGCCGATTTAACAGCCTGTACAATCACCACGATTTCCTATTTCTCGCTTTATTACCACTACGGTAATAGCGTGATTGACTATATAAAAACCGGCAATAAAATTGTATTCGCTGTCGCGGTCACGCTGACAGCGATCATTTATTACCTGTTCAAAAAACCAAGGCGCGCATAGCTGATGAATGCCAAACACCGACTTCCAGGCCTATTATTACTGGCGCTCATTTCAATAGCTCTTAGTATGGGCTGCAGCAAGACCATTACATCGGCGCCTGACGTGACTTTTACCACCATCACCGGTAAAAAAATCGCCCTGAAAGATTTGCGCGGCAAGCCGGTTGTGGTCACTTTCTGGGCGACCGACTGTCCCAGTTGCATCGAAGAAATCCCTGACTTAATCGATCTGTATACCCGGTATCATGCCTCGGGTCTGGAGATGATCGCCGTTGCGATGTACTACGACCCGCCAAATCATGTCGTCGATATGACTAAAGCCCGACAACTGCCTTACAATGTGGCGCTGGATGTAAACTCCGAACACGCCGAAGCTTTTGGCGGCGTGATGTTTACACCCAGCACCTTTTTGATCGGCCCGGACGGTTCGGTTGTTAAAAAAGAAATCGGGTTCTTTGACTCGGCAAAAATGAAAACAACTATCGAATCACTACTAAAAGGCTAGCTCATGCTCTGGTTAAAAGCGTTACACCTGATTTTTATGGTCACCTGGTTTGCAGGCCTGTTTTACCTGCCGCGCCTGTATGTTTATCACGCAATGAGCGATGACGAAATCAGCAATGAACGCTTTAAAATAATGGAGCGCAAACTGTTCTTCGGCATTATGACGCCGGGCATGGTCGCAACGTTGATATTCGGCTTCTGGATGCTGATTGCTTACGACTGGACCGTTTACGCCAATGCCGGTTGGCTACATGCAAAACTGCTGCTGCTGATGTTGACGCTGATTTATCACTATTTCTGTTATCTGTGGCTGCTGGATTTTAAACATGACCGCAACCGGCGCAGCCATGTTTTTTTCCGCTGGATGAATGAAGTGCCGGTGTTGTTTCTGGTCGGTATTGTTGTACTGGCAGTTGTTAAACCTTTTTGACGCGTCCACATTTAAGAGAAAAATATGAACCTATCTGATTTAACTCACAGCGCCTATATCGCCGGACTATCGGGCGGCTTGTTGATCGGCTTTGCCGCGGTAATGCTGGTGTTATTCAATGGCCAGATTGCCGGTATCAGCGGAATTTTAGGCGACCTGCTTCAAACCGGTAAAGGAGACAAAGTCTGGCGCGTGATGTTTCTGCTCGGCTTGATCACTGCGCCTTTTGTTTATCAAATGGCCTTTGATCTACCCCCGGTGGTTATCGAAGCGGGAACAATAGAACTGATTATTGCCGGTCTGTTGGTCGGCATGGGTACCCAGTATGCATCCGGATGCACCAGCGGACACGGCGTTTGCGGCATTTCCCGCGGATCGATCCGCTCCATTGCGGCTACGCTGACCTTCATGGCGGCGGGTTTTGTCACCGTCTATCTGACTCGCCATTTGCCGGGACTTTAATCATGTTGGCTATTAACGCATTTTTTGTTGGACTGATATTCGGTTTGGGTCTTATCGTCTCCGGAATGACCAATCCGGCCAAGGTCATAGGCTTTCTGGATTTAGCCGGGGCTTGGGATCCGACGCTCGCATTCGTGATGGGAGGCGCAGTCCTGGTCGGATCCGGGGGCTTTGCTATCGCCAAAAAACGCCAACGCAGTTTGCTGGGAGCGCCTATGCAACTGCCCGCCGCATCCAAGCTGGATAAACGTTTGCTAATAGGCAGCCTGGTTTTTGGAATCGGCTGGGGGCTTTCAGGATTTTGCCCTGGGCCTGCTGTTGTCAGTGCTGCCGCAGGGCAACCCAAAGCCTGGATATTCGTTGCGGCCATGGTGGCCGGGATGGCTTTGTACAACATGATTGAGCGGCGCAGGAAGTAAGTCTATCTGCCCACCGTCCGCAATTAATCCACGAAAACTATAGTGAGTCTGGCCATCTAGCGAGATTTACGCGTTTGTCAGACTCAATTGTATCGGAAGAAACTGGAACTTTCGAAGGGTTATGGGTACTATGGATAGGGAAGGTTTCGGCGTCATAAAATAAATTGAAATCCTTAGACTGTTTCCTATTCGGAAGCCGGCGTTCCGGCAACCCTATCTTTCTAAAACTTGTTTTTTGAGTTTGCTGTAAATTTCTGGAGTCTTCGGTGATGACGACTAACGTGCTATTACAAATCTTTCCTGGCCATCAGGCAGCGAAAAGCCTGGCCGGATTGGCGGGGCTTTTCAGTCTATTGTTCATGCTGAGCGGCTGTCAGGCCGTATTAACCCCCGAACAGGTCACCCTGGCTTTCTGGGAGGCGATGGCGCAAGGCAATCTTGAATCCGCCAGAACACACGTTACACAGGAGACCCAACATCTGGTGACCAAACAGCAAAACCTGGAAGGTGCGTCACTAAAGACGGGGGAAGTTGTTATCAACGGTCCCAATGCAACGGTATCGACGAGCATGACCTTGAAAAAGCCTGAAAGCGACAAGCTTTTATCGTTTGACACCGTTTTATTAAAAGAAAACGATCAATGGAAAGTTGATTATCAGCAAACGCTGAATAATCTTTCGATCCTGCCTTTCGGCGAGCTTTTTAAAAGCTTGCGGGCGATTGGCGATACCATCAACAAGGAACTGGAACAACAGATTCCGCTGTTTGAAAAACAGATCAAATCCTTCAGTGAAGAATTAATCAAGCAATTGGACGAATTTCGCCGTAAGCTGGAAAAGTCCATCCCGCCTGAAAAACAGACGCCTCATTCTGATACGATTTAATTGTTTAACGTGTCAGGACGCAAACGGTAGGGTTCAGCCTTGTAGGTCGGGCAACAGTTTTATCGTTGCCCGACATTTTGGAATTCGATAAAGGGACGACGGTTGGTAAACCAATTGTCATTTCCATATTTAACCATCGAAATTGTCGGGCATAAACAGCATGCCCGTACCAAGCGGGACGGGGTTTGCAACCCCGTCCTTAACGTTTTTACGATGCCCGAGCTAAGCGGCTATACATTTCCAGCGCAAAATTTTTCGAACTGGGCAACATGCTCTATCCGGCTGTCAGTCGTCAAGCGTGGAACATCATGTCGCAAGCAATTTGGTAAGGAGCAGCGAAGCCGGGTTGGCCGATAACCAAAGCCAATGTTCAGGACGGGAAACATAACCTTTTCGTACCGAATTTTCGTGAATATAGTTAAGCTTTTGAAGATAGAAAGCAGGGTTCTCGATCTTCTTCGGGGCATTAGTTTCCATCCAAAACCGGTAACTTCCCTGTGCATCAATAAACAGTTTCAAAACACTCGGCTCGGTGGTTTCGAGATTGGCCTTGAATTTAGCGGTAGTGAATCGTTTGAAGTCTCGTAAAAATCCCGCCATATCTGGCGAAGTAACTATGAGATGGATATGGTTTAACATAAAAACATAACCGTTCAATTCCAGCCCTTTGTTATCTTGGCAATAACGGATCGAATCGGACATAATTTGCCAGCGGTTATAACGGTCAAACAGATAATACCAACGTTGAATGGTTAGAGTGAGATAGTAAGTTCCGGCATTCAGCTCGGCGTCTACGCGTCGGGACGGCATGGCATGGGGCGCTTCCTTTTTAATTGGATCGTGAGCAATTGTATCAAAGCATTAGCGGGTATGTTTCCCTCGGAAGAGATTTCTTTCATGGAATAACGATAACGGCGGTATCAAACGTTTGGGACGGGGTTACAAACCCCGTCCCGCGTGGTAGTTCAGCAGGCGAGTTCTACTAACGAAGATCCCAGGCGGGACGGAGTTTGCAACCCCGTCCCGCCTGGAGTATTTGCGGATTGACGTTGGTCAGCGGTTGCGACCGCCGCTGGCACCCATGCGGCCACCGAGCCCCATACCACCGCCCCTGACTGGCGGCTCGTCGGGAAGGGTCATCCCGCGCTCCTTAGCTCGCTCTTTCATACGCTCGTGCTGTTCGATGCGAAATTGCTCCCGCTCCTCGTCAGTCTTCGCGCTACGCATTTTGGATCGATGCTCTTCCCGCTCTTGCTCCGTCATCAATTCACTGCCGTATACCTGCTCCTGCTGCTGGGTTTGCAGCTGATCAGCCGCCAAAGTCAGGCTGGGTGAAAGTGCTAAAGCACCGGTTAACGCGGACATTATCACTATTTTTTTCAACATAACTGTTTCCTGAAAACAAGGGGTTTATGGAAAATGGCGAATATGACCAATGCAACCCCTACATTGGCCACGCCTGTCAGATAGACCCATGAAACTGTTTATGTGCCGAGACTCACTTCGCCTCGTCAACCATCTGGATGGTTTTCTCCTCAACCTCTTTAGCAACTTCGACTAACGCCGCATCCTCAGAGAGCGCCGAAAGCATTTGCACCGGCTTGATAAGGCCGATCATGGTTTTGCCTTTCTCCGTAAACACCGATATACGACACGGCAACGCCATGTTCAAGCGCATATCGGTGGACAAAACTTTTGCAGCCTGCCCCGGATTGCAGACTTCAAAAATTTTGCACTCCTTATCAAAAACAATGCCTTTGCTGCGAAGCGTGGCGCCCAGGTCGTGGACATGCAACACCCCGAAGCCATGATGCTTAACGGCTGATTCAAGGTCTGCCGATGCCTGGTCGAATGACTTGTCTGTTTCAACTATGTAATACATGAAATAACCTCGATCTTGATGGTTGAAAAAAAACTCAATAAAAGGACGTCCCGTTTAGATAGGGATTGTCACCGCATGATTGTAATATCTCCGGGTCGCGGCGCCGAAAACCGCTCTACAACTGTCGCGAAGTTATAACCGGACTGGGTTAGTTTGAGTCCGCGATCTGTCATCATCAGCCCCATCAGAATAACCAGAATACCGGACACGGACAGTAATTGATTTTGGGTCTTGCCGCTGAGTGCGCTAGCGAACACACCGAAGGTCAACAAAGGAATCAGGGTGCCGGTGCCAAAACACAGCAGCAATAAAGCCCCTTCCACAGGATCGGCGGTACCCAGCGCCATGATATACATAGCTTGTAGCGGGCCGCAGCCGAGTAGAAAACCGCTCAAAAATCCGACGCTGAAAGGGTTGCGTCTGGGCTTGATATCTTGAAAGATTCGTTGCGTGACTGATCTCGATTTGCAACGCAGGAACGGAAGACGAAATTTGGGAAACAGCTTGAGCATGTTCAAGCCAAACAGCACTAAAAAAATGCCTGCCACGAGTGCAGCGACCCCACGCATGTGGGGAGTAATGGTGAGAACGGCGCCCAACGCACCAAATACCATACCGAGCAGCGCATAGGAGAGATTCTTGCCCAGCGCATAGGACAAATGGGCAAAAAATACTGCTCGCGGTCCGCGCCCTTGTACGCCTTGGGTGTAATTCATCACAAAACCACCGCACATACCGATACAATGAAAGCCGGTGAGAAATCCCACGGTGAAGATTACGCCATAGCCAAGACGGGCATCGAATTGCTTCATTAATCCAGGCATCAGGCTTTTACCCCAGAAGGCGATGCCACCTATCAGAGCCAGCAGCACCAAAAATACGGCGATATGTTTTAAGCGTGGACCCCATGAAACCTTGTCGACTTGGACTCCATAGCTATAGCCTTTACTTTCTATACTGGCAAGAATGGCTGACGGTGAAGTGAGGGACTCATCGAATTGAACCTGCACCTTTTCTGTTACGTGATCGGCACTAACCGTGTCGATCCCCGGCAGTTCCTTTACCGCAGCACAGATAACCGCCTCACAGCCCGCACAGTGCATGCCGCTAATGGGAAATGAAAGTGTACGTTGCGTCATATAAATCTCCTACGGTAACCGATAGTGATATCGGGCGGATAAAATCCGGCAAGCCTATTTCAACTCATAACGCTTAATCATGCTTCCTTGTTAATCAAAAAATAAACCACCGGAATCACTAACAATGAAAAAAGAGTCGAGGCAAAAATACCGAAAATAAAGCTCCAAGCCAGCCCTGAAAATATCGGGTCAAAAATAATCACAAACGCACCGAACATGGCCGCTCCAGCGGTCAAAAATATCGGCCGCAAGCGTATCGCACCGGCTTCAATTAAGGCTTCTGCCAGAGTTACATCGGCACGGGCGCGGATGCGTTCGATAAAGTCGATCAGGATAATCGAGTTACGCACCACGATACCCGCCAACGCAATCATGCCGATCATCGCGGTGGCGGTGAAATATATCGGGTTGGGATAACCCGCAATAGGCGCAGCAAACAGATTAAGCAGCCAGAAGCCCGGCATGATGCCGATTACTGTCAGCGGAATGGCGATCATCATCACCAGCGGCACGCTCAGCGATCCGGTTTGCCCGACCAGCAGCACATAGATCATCACCAGTGCGGCCGCAAAAGCCAAGCCAAGATCACGAAATACATCGACGGTGATTTTCCATTCGCCCTCCCCCGCCAATTCGGCTCTATAACCTTCCGGCAAAGGTCGTTCGGCAAGGTTGTCATTCAAATCGAAAACCGCTTCCACCGGGCTGCGTCCCGCCATTCCGGCAATCACATAATTCACCCGTTGCAGATTCTTGTGAAAAATGGGCTGGTCTTCGCTTTCCATGCTGGCGCTACCTATTTCACTTAACGGTATCAAATCGCCCTGCCCGGTTTTAACGCGCAACGCCAATAAATCGGCAATGGACGAGCGCAGCGCGCGCGGCAATTGCAGGGTGATTTCCAGCGGTTGGCGTTCGCTGTCTACATGCACGATGCCGACCGTCTGACCTGCGGCGGCGATGCGCAGGGTTTGGGCAACTTGCGCGACGCTGACGCCGGACAAGGCCGCCTTTTCCCGGTCCAGGTGAAAATGCACCTTGTCATGTTGCGCTTCGGAATAGTCGTCGACATCGACCACGCCTTCGGTTTTTTCCATATCGGCCCGAACGCGTTTGGATACGGCGACCAAGCTGTCAATGCTGGCTTCCGGCGGGCCGTAGACTTCGGCGACCAAGTCGGAAAGCACCGGCGGCCCCGGCGGAATCTCCACAATTTTAAGGTTTGCGCCGTATTTTTTGCCGAGCCGTTCTATGTCCGGCCGAATGCGCAAGGCGATTTCGTGAGATTGTTGCTCCCGCCGGTCTTTAGCCAGTAAATTGATCCTGACTTCGCCGACATAACCGCCGCTGCGTAAATAATAGTGGCGAACCATGCCGTTAAAATCCATCGGCGCGGCAAGACCGGTATAGGTTTGATAATCGGTGACTTCGTTGACGGTGGCCAGATAACTGCCCAGGGCGCGCGCAACTTCATCGGTTTGTTCCAGCGTCGAACCGCGCGGCATGTCGATCATGATTTGCAGTTCGTTTTTATTGTCGAACGGCAATAATTTAAGCGGAACGGCGCGGGTAACAGCCAGCAGGGTTGAGCCGATAAAGGCTATCAACACAATAAGCAAAAATAATTTGGCGCGTCCCGAGGTCGCCAGAAAAGGCCCGAGTGCGGCGTTATAGGTCCGATAAATAAAAGTTTGTTTGAGCTCCAACGGCGCTTCATCGCTGTGGTTATGATATTCGCTTTGCAGTAGTTTGAAGCTCGCCCACGGTGTCACGGTAAAGGCGACGATCAGGGAAACAATCATCGCTATCGGCACGTTAAAAGCCATCGGCGCCATATACGGCCCCATCATGCCGGTGATGAAAAACATCGGCAGGAACGACACGATCACGGTAAAAGTCGCCAGGATGGTCGGCGGCCTGACTTCGTCGACCGCCGTCAACAGCGCTTGCAGCGGCGATTCCTTGCGTAATTTATAGTGCCGGTGGATATTTTCGACATCGACGATCGGGTCGTCGACCAGCAAACCCAGCGACAGGATTAACGCAAACAAGGTGACGCGGTTGATCGTGTAACCGGAGAGATAATCCAGCAACAAGGTCAGCGCCAAGGTCATCGGCACGGCAATCGACACGATGAACGACTCTTTCAGCCCCAGCGAAAAAGCCAGCAGCACCACGATAATCACGATCGCAAAACTCAAATGCTTAACCAGTTCATTGACTTTGTGGTTGGCCGTTTCGCCGTAATCGCGGCTGATGCTCAGCAAAATATCTTCGGGGATCAGCGTGCCGTGCAGTTTTTCCGCGGTAGCGATAACGGCTTCGGCGACGTGTACGGCATTGCTGCCTTTGCGTTTGGCAACGGCAATGGTGACCATCTGGCGTTCCTGTCCGACTTGCGGCTTGTTGCCGGTGGCATGGCCTATCGTCGGCATCTCATCAACCGCAGGGCCAAAGCCGATGCGGGTGTAATGGTCGACATCGGCCGGGCCGTCTTCGATCCGCGCCACATCGCGCAGGTAAACGGGCCGCCCGGCAACGCTTTTGATGACGGTCGCGCCGACTTCTGCCGATGATTCAAAATGCGGCCCGGCTTCCAGCAGGATTTCGCGGTTGCCGCGTTCGATGCTGCCGACTTGCAGATTGACATTGGCATCAGCCAGCGCCTGGGTGACTTCAAGCAAGGTTACGCTGTGCGCGGCCAGTGCGGCAGGGTTGGCGTAAATCGAAACCCGCCGCTGCTCGCCGCCGACGACCCAGCTTTTGCCGACATCGCCGACACTCCTGAGGGAAATGATCAGCTCGTCGGCGATACGCCTTAAAGCCATCGAATCGTAATTATTATTTTGAGCGGAAAGTGTCAGTAGCACGATAGGCACGTTATCGATTTCAACCGGCGACACTTTCCAGTGGGTTACGCCCGGAGGAATCAGGTTCTGGTTGGACATCAGCCTGTCCCAGGTCTTGACCAGACTGTCTTCAAAATCCTGACCGACGAAATAACGCACGGTAACCAACGCCGCACCGGGTCTGGAGACCGAATAAACGTATTCGACGCCCTCAAGCTGTTTGAGCAAAACCTCCAGCGGCGTGGACACCAGTTTTTCGACTTCTTCGCTGGAAGCTCCCGGATATTCGACCAGCACATCCATAACCGGCACGACAATCTGCGGGTCTTCTTCGCGGGGCGTAAGGATTAACGCCGCCGCTCCGGCCAACAGCGAAATAATCAGGAACAGTATCGAAAGCTGGGAGGTGGTGAAAATTTCGACAATCTTGGTCGTCAATCCGCGCTTAGGAGTTTGGTTTTGCAGGTCGTCCATTATTGCGCCTGCTGTGAAAGGATTATGACGGTTTCGCCGGCATGCAGGCCGGAAATAACTTCAATTTGCTCGCCGAAAGCTTTGGCCGTTCTGATATGACGCATGAGTTCCCGGCCTTCCGATAATACCTTGACGACTTCCAGCTGACCGATATGGTGCACGGCGCTGGCGGGAATCAACAAGGCTTCATGCTGACCGCAGGCTTGTTCCAGCCAGCCGAAATATCCCGGTTGCAGGCCTTCGATGGCAGGCAGTCCGATTTTGATCAGCTGGGTGCGGGTTTGCGGGTCGACTTCGGGGCTGATCTCGTCAATTTGCGCACGGGTTGTTAGGCCCAAGGTATCGATACGCACCGTAACATCCATACCGATACTGTAGCGTCCGGCGCAAGTGCTCGGCACGTCGGCTTCAAGCCTTAATCCTTGCGATGTTTGCAGGGTCACCACGGGTACGCCGGGCAGGCCCATGTCGCCTGGCTCTTTAAGACGTTTAACAACTGTGCCGTCAAAAGGAGCGAGCAACAGCGTATCGGCCAGATGGGATCTGATTTCAATGACCGTACTTGCAGCCTGATTCACGCCGGCTTGCGCCTCTTTTGCCCTGGCGACTACCGCATCAAAGTTTTCTCGGGTCGCCGCTTCTTTGCTGTACAGGCTGCGGGTGCGCTGTTCGTCTGCTTTGGCGCGATTGGCTTGAGCATTGGCTCCGGCGAGCGCGGCCAGGGCTGCATTTTCCTGAGCTTTAACGTCGCGTTCATCCAAGCGGGCGATGACGGCGCCTTTTTTGACTTTGTCGCCCGCATTGACCTTGATCTCGATAATCCGGGCCGTCATTCTAGGAGCGATATTGGCAACGGTTCTTGATCTCACCGTGCCGGGCCAGGTAAGAAGATTGTCAACCTGCTTTTTTTCGACAACAGCCGTATCATTTTTCTGCGCGTTTGCATCGCCGGGCAATGGGTTTATTCCTGGCGACACTTTGCTGACAAAACTGCCTTGCATATAAAGCAGTAACAGGATCAAGGCTAAAACGGCTACGGAAATAATGGCGATTTTGTTGCTATTTTTGGGTTCGGTTTGAGACATAAGATTCTCTTTATCTTAGAAAAATCATTTGGTCCACGAAAGACACGGAAAGCACGAAAATATTCGATGGAGAATGGTTCCGAAACATAATAAATGGTTCATTTAGTATTTTTCGTGTCTTTCGTACTTTTCGTGGACAAATCGCTGTTTAAGTTTTATTTCCAGTCGCCAACAGCTTTTTTCAATGCGGCTTCAGCACTCAGGGCATCGTAATGCGCTGCAATCGTGTTGGAGTGGGCTTTATTTCTGGCAACCTCCGATTCAATATAACGGGTGACCGTAACTGTTTCGGCGCGTCTTTCCTCATTAACCAGTCTTAACGCTTCGTCGGCAGATCGCACCGAGGCTTCGGTAACGCGCATGCGCGCCAAGGCTTCTTCCAGTTTCAGGAAAGCAATTTTGACTTCCTGTTCAATAGCCAGCTTGGTTTTGCGTTCCGTTTCCCGTGCCTCGGCGGCTTTTCGTTCCGCAATGCTGACGCGATTTTTGGTTTCTAACCCGGAAAACAAATCCATTTCGACGCTGACGCCGGCAGTGACATTGTCTTTGCTGCTGGAAAATCCGGGGGATTGACTGTTTTGACCGTAACTGACATAAGCATCGGCTTTCGGCAAATAAGCGCCCTGCTCGCTTTTTACCCTACGCTGACTGATTTCCACCTGACTGGCGGCCGCTTTGACTTCCGGGCGTTGCGTCATCGCAAGTTCGAGCAAGTCGTTAAACGATGCCGTCATTTTGGGTTCGGGTAACATCAAAGATGACGATGCGACAGTAAACGCGTGATCCGCTGATAGGCCAAGCAAGGTGGCGATGCCGGCTTTGGATAGTTCGATGCCGTTGGCGGCCCTGATTTCGGCTTCCAGCGCTTCAGCCGATTTCACTTCCAGCGATAAAACATCGGACTTAAGTACGGTTCCGGCCTCATACCTTAGTTTTGATTGCTTTAGCTCACTGGTAATTGCCAAAATGGAATCTTGGGCGACTTTATGCGCTTCCTGAGCGGCCAAATACGCATAATATGAAGCGGTTACGGCTTCAATCAAGGCATTGCGCACGGTTGAGCGTTCAAACTCCGCCGCGCTTATGCCCAGCTCCGCCGCTTTACTGTTTTGATAATCCTGACCGCCACGGAACAGGGACAATTTTCCTATGATTTCGGGGCGAAAGTTTTGTCGATAACCGGGATTATTGATGTTATTGATCGAATTGGCATTGAAATCCCTTTGCGCCACAATCATCGAAAAGACCTGCGCGGGATTGTTGGAATGATCGTAGCCAACCTTGGCGGTTACTTGCGGATAAAACGCAGACAAGGCAACGCCTAATTGGGCTTCGGCTTGCCCGATGCGTTCTGCGGTAATTTGCAAGTCGGGATTGTTGGCTAATGCGTAATCAATAGCCTGATCCAGCGTAAAAGATTGGCTGATTGATTTTTCCGGTACGGCTTTTTCAGCCGGATATTTGGGAGCATGATCCGCTATGGCTGACAAGTTGGATAGCATGAGCATCGGTAATAGACTTAATGCCAGTTTGTTTTTTATTGTTTGAAGCATAATCTTCACGTACCTGTTAAGAGTGCGGCAAAAGTCTTTGGTTCTTTTCGCTGATTCCCAAGCTGGAACGTGGGAACCAGCGCAATCAGAATGCGCTGCCCGGCTTAACCCCTAACTTTTTAAGTATGATTGCCATCGGGCAAAACCCTGTAAATGCCGACTGCAACAAGTTAGCGCCGACAAAGGCCGTAAACCATAGCCACAATTCGGAATGGTAATGCGCCAGCAACAAGCTGATTAGGATAAAACTGCCGGCAACGGCAAAAACTACGCGATCAATAGTCATCTTACTTTCCTTTTAACCGAACTACGCCTATTAATTTGAGCATCAACCTTTCATAAAAAGGCTCGCTGATGCCTTTTCTGATTTTACGCATGAAATATTTCTCGAAACCGATTTTAGCCAGATGTACCCATTTACCTTCGGCCGACCAAGTTACATTACGCGGCGGAATTTGCGGCTTGGCCAGAAAAGCCACTCCTGAATCGCCAAAATCGGCCAGACATAAAGCATTCAACGTCGCTTTATGTGACGGCTCTTTGCCGACCAGTTCCTCGGCAATATTGTGCGCGGTGGCGGTCACCATCGATTCGATCATATAGCCGGTTTTTGGCGCGCCAACCGGTACCGGCGTCTTTTCAACCGGCGGAATGGCAATGCAAACGCCGATAGAATAGATATTTTTAAAGGTAAGATTGCGCTGATGCTCATCCACCAAAACAAAGCCGCGCGGGTTAACCAAGCCTTCAACACCGACATTACGCACCGCATCAACGCCGGTAAAAGCAGGCAGCATCATTGAATGCTTGAAGGGCAGCTCATGTTTTTTCTTGTCCTTGCCTTCATCATCAACCTCGGTAACATACATCATGCCGGGTTCAATTTTGTCGACCTTGGCATTGGTTATCCACTTGATGGTCTTGTCGCGCAACGCACTTTCCAGCAGGCCTTTGGTATCCCCTACTCCACCTAAACCCAGATGGCCGATATAAGGTTCTGCGGTAACAAACGTCATCGGCACTTTATCGCGGATTTTCTTTTTGCGTAATTCCGCTTCAAGAATCATTAAATATTCATATGCCGGGCCGTAACAGGATGCCCCCTGAACCGCACCGATCACAATCGGGCCGGGATCTTCGATGAATTTATCCCAATCTTTTATAGCAACTTCGGCATGATCGACATGACAGACTGAGGAGGTATAGCCATCAGGTCCTAAACCGGGAACTTCATCGAAGGCCAGACGCGGCCCTGTAGCAATAACCAGAAAGTCGTAAGCGACGGCTGAGCCATCTTCCAATTGAACCTGATTATTGACCGGATCGACTTTCGATGCGGCTTTTTGAATAAATTTTATGCCTTTCTTTTTAAAAACCGGGGCTAATTCAATCTTCAACTCTTCAGGTGTTCGCCATTTTGGTGGAACCCAGGGATTTGATGGCACAAAATGAAAAGTAGGACTATCGGAAATTACAATCACATCATGATTTTTGCCTACCGTTTCCTTCATTTCATAAGCCATTGGAACCCCGCCAATGCCTGCCCCTAAAATTACTATACGAGCCATGATATTCTCCTGATTAAGAATTATTATTACGTGCCTTGTGTCTTTTAATTAGCCAAGGTGAATTGGAAATCTCAAAGTACATCTACCGAGCAGTAAAAAAAGAAAAATTATTTCCCGTAACCGATCAGACAACAGTACCGCAAGACTTAAAAATAAATTACTATATTAGTATCTTCTAATTAACAATAACACAATTTTATCTTAGCAACCAAGTTAAATTGTTAGAGTAAAATAAGATTCAAACAAAAGTTGTTTTTTAAATGTGTTGTTTTAAACGCAAGCGGTATTGGTATACTTTATATCCAATGTCATTCATCTCAAGTTCTGGTCTACAGAACTTTAACCCATAGGGGAATTTATGATTTCAGAGGCCGTGGTTGATTTATCGCGCTGGCAGTTTGCGGCAACTTCTTTATACCATTTTTTGTTTGTTCCGTTGACATTGGGATTGTCGTTTTTACTGGCGATTATGGAATCGACCTATGTGATGACCGGCAAAGAAATTTACAAGGATATGACCCAGTTCTGGGGGAAATTATTCGGCATCAATTTCGCGCTGGGCGTGACCACCGGTCTGACCATGGAATTTCAATTCGGCATGAACTGGTCCTATTTCTCGCATTATGTCGGTGATGTTTTTGGTGCACCGCTTGCGATCGAAGGCTTGATGGCGTTTTTTCTGGAATCCACATTTGTCGGTCTGTTTTTCTTCGGCTGGGATAAGCTAGGCAAAGGGCAACATTTAATGGTGACCTGGCTGGTTGCGTTAGGCAGTAACTTATCCGCATTATGGATTTTAGTGGCTAACGGTTGGATGCAAAATCCGGTCGGAGCGGAGTTCGATTATGAAACCATGCGCATGGAAATTTCCAGCTTTAGTTCGCTGTTATTTAACCCGGCCGCCCAGGTTAAATTTGTCCACACCGTGGCCGCAGGTTACACCACGGCTTCTGCTTTCGTGCTGGGCATCAGCGCTTATTACATGTTGAAAGGCCGGGATGCCGCTTTTGCACAGCGTTCTTATACCATCGCCGCAGGCTTTGGCCTGGCAGCCATCCTGTCAGTCATTGTTTTGGGTGATGAAAGCGGCTATACCGATGGCGAAGTACAAAAAACCAAACTGGCGGCTATCGAAGCCGAATGGCATACCGTAGAGCCCCCCGCTGCATTCACGGTCATCGGCATACCGGATCAGGAAGCCATGGAAACGCACTACGCAATCAAAATTCCCTGGGTATTGGGTTTGATCGGCACACGCTCTATCGATGAGCCGATTACCGGTATATCGGAGATTCTGGAAAAAAATCGCTTGCGCATTCGTGACGGCATGAAGGCCTATTCACTGTTGCAAACCTTAAGAGCGGGCAGCAAGGATCCCATTGTCCGTGCCGAGTTTGACCGCTACAAGCAGGATCTGGGTTATGGTCTATTGCTCAAACGCTATACGGAGAACGTGGTCGACGCAACCGCTCAACAAATAGAACTGGCAGCGCAATATTCTATCCCCAGAGTCGTGCCTTTATTCTGGACCTTCCGGATCATGGTGGCGTGCGGATTTATTATGCTGGCAATATTTATTTTTGCGGTTATCGCCAGCTCAATTCGTAAATGCAGACAGGATTGGTTATTACGCTCCAGCCTTTATATGATGCCTTTACCCTGGATTGCCTCTGAATTGGGTTGGTTTGTGGCAGAGTTTGGCCGTCAACCGTGGGCTATTGCGGAGATTTTACCGACATTCTTAAGCGCATCATCCTTAACCGAACTGGATTTATACCTGAGTCTGGCGGGCTATATCGGTTTATATACGGTTTTTTTGATCATCGAAATGTTCTTGATGCTCAAGTTTATCAAGTTAGGTCCGAGCAGCCTGCATAAAGGCCGTTACCATTTTGAAATCGCCACAGGAGCATCACTATGATTTTCGATTATGAAACCCTGCGCTTGATCTGGTGGGCTTTGTTAGGCGCTTTATTGATCGGCTTTGCTATTACCGGCGGTTTTGACCTGGGTGTAGCCATCCTATTACCCTTTTTAGGGAAAAACGATAGCGAACGCCGCGTGATTATCAATTCCATCGGCGCAACCTGGGAAGGCAATCAGGTTTGGTTTATCACCGCAGGCGGCGCCTTGTTTGCTGCCTGGCCTATCGCCTATTCGGTGGCGTTTTCAGGATTTTATTTTGCCTTATTGTTAACCTTGTTCGCGTTATTTCTGCGACCGATAGGCTTTGATTACCGCAGTAAACTGCCCAGCCAAAAATGGCGCAGCAACTGGGATATTGCGTTGTTTGTCGGCGGATTCGTACCGGCGTTGATTTTCGGCGTGGCCTTCGGCAATTTATTACAAGGCGTACCGTTCCACTTCGATAACGATATGCGTATTTTTTATACCGGTTCGTTCTGGGCATTATTAAACCCTTTTGCGTTGGCGGCCGGGCTGCTTAGCTTATCGATGCTGATTATGCACGGTGCGGTCTATTTACAGCTTAAGACTGAGGGTGACATTCATCAGCGCTGTAAAAAAGTGGTCACTGTTTCTGCAATAATATCACTCGCCGTTTTTGCTTTGGCGGGCATCTGGGTTGCCAATATTGACGGTTACCAGATCAGCTCCGAAGTTCTTCCTAACGCGCCGTCCAACCCGCTGGCAAAAATAGTGTCTAAAGAACCGGGATTATGGCTGGATAACTATGCACATTATCCTGTGTTGTGGGTTATTCCAGCGCTGGCTTTTATTACCGGAACGGTGACCATAATACTGTCAAAAATCGAGCGTCCGGGGCTGGCATTTATAGCCAGTTCATTAACCTTGGCCTCAGTCATTTTAACAGCGGGCGTGTCGATGTTTCCGTTCCTGATACCGTCAAGTTCAGCTTTGAACAGTTCGTTGACCGTGTGGGATGCCAGTTCCAGCCTTACCACCTTAAAAATCATGTTCTGGACGACAGTGATTTTTTTACCCCTCGTTGTGGCTTACACCACTTGGGTGTTCCGTGTGTTGCGCGGCAAAATAACGCTGGAACACATTCATCAGAACGATCATTCGGCTTATTAGGAGGTTGCTATGTGGTATTTCACCTGGATACTTGGATTATTACTGGCCTGCTCATTAGGCATTATCAACGTGCTTCGACTGGAGGCACAGGAAACATGGGATAAAGAACATATCCCCTTAGACCCGCTAACCCAGTTAATGACCAAAGACACGATGCTGGGCCGGTTAAAGGAAAAAGTCGAGAACTCCAAACGCAACGGCTTTCCTTTTTCCATTCTTTTTATCAGCTTAAAGGATTTTAACGCCAGGAATAATTTACCCGCTTCTGAAATGGATGCCATATTACGTAGCGTGGTCGATTGTTTTAAAGAAGACATCAGGTCGGGCGTTGATATCGCCGCAAGAATGGATGAACAGGATTTTCTTATTGCGATGCCGGGTTCTCCATTGAAAAAAGCCGAGGAAATCGCGGCACGGGTTAAAAATGAAATTTCAGATCGCGTTAAAGCGCCTGGCCTGGTTGTTGAAGCGACTGTAGGTGTTGCTGAATATTCTGCGCCCCCTGAAGAATCTGCTACTACGACGAATGAAGTAGATGAATTGATCAGAGTTGCAACAACAAAGAGCGGCTTATAAAGCCCAGACTTTTAACGAAGCGACAGTAACAGCAAGCACAATGCAAGCCGTTACAAGGCCTGAATTATTATGTCTGTTACCGTACAGACATTTTCTGATCCCAATGCTAAATTATTTTTCAAGCTTATAGCGAAACGTGTAATTGTTCGTTTCTAAGCTTAATTTGCCTGTTAGGGGAAGTTTAATTTTTTATAAACAATAAGGGGAATAGACATGAACTGGGATCAAGTAGCTGGTAACTGGAAACAATTCACAGGTAAGGTCAAAGAGCAATGGGGCGATTTGACTGATGATGAACTCGATCAAATCGCAGGAAAACGCGACATTCTCGTTGGTAAGGTTCAAGAGAAATATGGGATCGCAAAAGAGGAAGCCGAAAAGCAGGTCAAGGACTGGGAGAAGACTCAAAGCTGATCGTTGGTTTCTTTTATGATTTTGACTTAACGCTGTTGTCAAGGGTTCCGGCGGTACGGCTATACCAATAACCGCCGGATTGCCAAAGGTAAGGAAGTCACCGGCAAGATACTGGACGACAAAGGGATGAAGATAGAAGGAAATATCCAAAAGAATGTCGGCAAGGCTCAGGGTAATTTTGGTGATCTTAAGAAAGATAGTAAACAAGGCAAATAAAACGAGTTTATGCCGGAGGAAACCACATGTCAGAAGCGCTTAATCATGCGAAGGCTCATGATAAAATCGCCGTTGAAAACCTGAATGGCCTGCATCGCTGGTACCTAAATGATACTATTGATCACGGCAAGCTAAAGCATGTCAGCTTTATAAAGAAACCTGCTGAAGTAGCCGTCACACATCTGAAAGCCGCGTAATAAAAGACCATCAACTTCTATTCGATGGATACTGTTCAATTATGTTAATAAAGAAACGCCTATTATTAAGGAGAACACTATGTTTACACGATTATTGCTAGTTATTTTCACTTTAACGGGCAGTCTAATAATGATGACCGGTCCTGTTCTAGCCGAACAAAATACCTCATTCCATTTGGCAGCTAATTCAGAATTGGAAAATACCGAGCGTAATGTTCGCGACAAGGATAACGCTACCTTAACCCCAGAAGACCAAAAGGAAACCAAAAAAGATATCCAAATCACGGCTCAAATACGTAAAACCGTGGTTAGAGATAAGTCGCTATCAATTGATGCGCAGAATGCAAAAATCATCACCCGGAGTGGCGTAGTAACTTTGCGTGGGCCTGTAGCAAGTGAAGCAGAAAGCAAAACGCTCCAAAAAATCGCCAAGAAAACACGTGGTGTAGTGAAGGTAGATAATCAACTTGAAATTAAAGCGCCATAAAGGCCCAGGAGGAAGGACATGAAGAAAGCAGTTTTTTGTATCGCCCAAAATATCGAACAGGCAGAGATCATTGTTAATAACCTGAAGACAGCAGGCTTTTCAATTAATGATATCTCCGTGCTGTTTCCCGACAAATCCACGACCAAGGATTTTGCTCATGAGAGGCACACCAAAGCGCCGGAAGGGACTGCTATCGGTGGGACCGTGGGTTTAGGCGCTGGCGCTGTGCTCGGGTTGTTAGCCGGGATCGGCGCTCTGGCTATTCCAGGCGTAGGTCCGTTAATCGCCGCAGGACCCATTATGGGAGCACTGAGCGGTGCGGCAGTAGGTGCTGCCACTGGAGGTTTGGCTGGCGCTTTAATCGGGTTGGGTATTCCGGAGTATGAAGCCAAACGCTATGAAGGAAAAATCAAGGGCGGAAGCGCCTTGATTTCTGTACATACGGATAGCAGCGAAGAGCGTGATCAGGCAAAAGAAATTTTCAAAAATGCTCATGCAGAGGATATTTCCTCGACTGGAGAAGCATCTGTTTAATTGAAACGAGGCGCATGATTTATAAATGATGCGCCTCGTTCCGTCAGGTGATTCTGCGGCCGAATTGCACATAATCACGTAATAATTGCAGGTGAGTTTTGTTATGCATCACCTTGAACAATTGACACATTGCTGTAAGCTACATTATCATCAAAATAGGACGTAAGCTCAAACTCCATAAATCTTAAAATGCCTTATAATATCAGTTGCTTATTAGAAAATGACAAGATATCTCTAATAAATGGCAGAAAAGTTAAGTCTATGATTTACGGGTTTTGGCTTACAACCTCGGTTAAGAAACCGTCTAATAAAACTTATAATAGGATAACACTATGAAAAATAAAGAAATTATTGCGGCTGGTTTAGTTGCTTTGGCGTTATTGGCTGGCTGTAGCAAAGAAAAGGAATCCACCTCTACTTCTACCACCACCGAAAGCGTTACAACACCAGCTCCAGCTCCGGCTGAAGAACCAACTAGAACTAAAGAATCGACCTCTACCACCACAACCGATACAAAAAAAGAATAATATAAGATTTGCCGGTTCCTAATTGCCTGATTGGGAACCGTATCTTGTATAAGCTCCAGTGCTCCATTACTGACGGCCAGCACGTAGGGCGCAATAAATATGCTTCGCTATTGCGTCCTATCGCGGCTAAGGTAAGTCCTCCGGCTACGCTCAGAAGAGCCCTGTCGAACCTGAGGACAGATTAACCGCCCAGCCTTCGACAACGCTGTAAGGTATATTTGCCAACAGGCAATCCTTACACAACGGCGGTCTGATGTCGGTGTTCTGCGATACTAATTCGCATGCCCATAAAAAAACCGCCCCCGGTTGCCCGGAAGGCGGTCATCGACATCAAATGCCTGGAAAAGCAGGCAACTCAATCTACGCGACTAGAATAGTATGTCAGAAATCACTGTATCAGCAATCTCGGAACCATCTGCATCTTTCAGATAAGCGGTGTAAAAGACATCGGTAATTACAGCATCGACCAATGTGGCCCCAGCCGGGAGTGTCGGAACGAGCGCACTGGGAACAAGCGATGTAACAGAAAGCCAATTGTAGCCCGTGATTTTGCCCTTCGGGTTGAGGCGGCCATTCACCACGGTGGGTTCCGTAATTGCGGTCATTCCATTGGTGCCGTTAAAATTATTGGTGACAGTGGCAGTTGTGGTCGTTGTTGAGCCTATCCAGAGAATGGACGATGTTTGATTGGCATGCGAGCATTGATTTACATGACTATTATAATATGTGGTGTCAGTACACACACCCGGCACAGACACAGTCTGCGTTTCAGTGCTGGTCGTACTGTACGTATAGGCAATTTCATAAGTCACTTCGACCACAACCGACTTCTTGCTTTGAATGGCCCCGTGATTGACCGTACCGGAGACGGTAACATCACCGCCATTCTCATCTCCGTTGTTTGAATAGGTAGCGCTTACAACTTTGAAATCACCAGTAACATCACCGGCGTACACATTGCTTGTAAGAGCCATTGCTGCCAACAGCACTGAACCTGCGGTCATTGCCACTGAAAAGTATCTTCCTGCTTTCATTTTATTTCTCCACTTTATCGTTGATTAACAAACAGATTAGTAAGGGCAGACTCGATTGATTTTAAGCACGTAACCAATAATCCTGACCGTATAAACATTTCGCTTATATTGAAACAAATTCCCCCTCCCCCAACAACGGCCAAATCTCCCGATTATCACCAGCTAAATATCCCGTTTTTACAGTCTAAACCGGGACATTTATCCCGGTCTCACAGCCCTTAATTTCCCTCTGTCGTCAATGCAATTATTTTTAACGGGCTTACAATACGTAAGCTTTCGCCACTAATCCGAAGGAGACGGTGCCGGAATAAGTCGGCTGCGCGAAAAACGCACCGCCAGACCACTTAGGCCATGCCCTTGGGTTTCCTGGCGAACTATACGGCCCAGCGCCGCCAAAGAGGCTCCGCCCGGCAAGCGAGTCAAACTAAATAAGCGCTCACCGGGCAGCAGGTTGCCCGGCAGTTGCAGATACAAACCGCCATCGCTGATGTTGTCGACCAAGGTATGGGTTTCAAAAAACCGGCCGCCGGAATACTGGCCTCGGACCAACACCGGAAACAAGCCACACCAGCGTCTCTTCCCCCGCTGTCCCTCACTAAAACCATTCTCGCGCATCAACATAAGTAAGAATCCTTATCGTCTGCAGTTGTGCTTTAATTTGACAAATAACCGGCGTTTTCACAAGAAGCAATTGTCCCGGCAGCTTAGGGACAATTATCCCGACTTTGCAGCGGCTAAACCGGGGAGAGCAAACCCCAGGCGCCCGGCCTGCAGCACCAGTTCGACCTGGCTGGCCACGCCCAGTTTGCTGTAGATAACGACCAGCTGGTTACGCACGGTTTTTTCGCTGATGAACAGTTGCGCGGCGATTTTTTTAGCAGGCAGCCCTTGAATCGCAAGACGCGCGACGGCGAGCTCCCGGCCGGTGAGCAGATTTTCTATTGGAGGCTTAACCGCGTGGGCTTTGGACGCATCCTGCTTGAAACTTTGCAGCAGACCGGATGCAAGTGAATTATCAAACCACACTTCACCCAAATGGACGCTATGAATGGCTTTCAGGAGGAGGTAAGCGGACTGGTCTTTGATAAAGACGCCGACCGCGCCAAGCCGCAAGGCTAATAAATGCATTTCGCACTCAGTGCATGTGGTGAGCACCAGGATTTTACAAGAGGGGCAAGCTGACAGCAGTTCCGGAATGCGTTCGGTGACAAAACCTTCCTTCAGCTTCATTTCCAAGAGAATCAGGTCCGGGGAAAGTTACCGAGCAAGGCGCAGGGTATCGTCAAAATTATCGGCTTCGCCAGCCAATTGGAGGTTGGGTTCCGACTGAAATAATGTCCTCAGGCCGATTCTGATCAATTCGTGATCGTCAGAAAGCAATAAGCGGATAGCGGGGTTCTCTTGAACGGGCATATTATTTTTCTTCTCAGTTTAAAGACTTACCGCTTATAGTTTCAATGAGTTATTGTAATATCTTAAAATAATCCTTATATAGATTATCATAAAGTCAAGTAGAGCAGGCTCATGTTTTTTGTGCCTACCGCCAGACGAGTCATTCATCGGGTGCCATAACTCAACCTCAAAGCTTCCCCAATACGGGGGCTTGCAAGATAACGGTGAAACGTTGAATAAGACCAATCCGCAAACCCGCTCACAACGTTGATGTTTTACCGGGTGATAGTGTATGTATTCGTGAACAATTGGAGCCAGAGTAAAATAATTGAAGCCGCATGGACGGGTAGAACAACGTGAAACCCATCACAGCGGTATTAATGATGAGTAGGGCTATGCCTCTACTCCATAGCTTGCCATCTTACGCGTTAAACCGCTCATGCTATGTCAAACAGTTGAAGCATAAACTGCTCAATGCGACGAATGCGACGAATGCGACGGCGATGATTGCGCTATATCAGTTCTGCGCAAAATATAGCGTTCAGCGAGTTTTCCAGAGATTCGATTGCCATTGTTATCGAGCTGAATGAGCGTATTTTCGCCGACAAAATATTGCTGTGTCGTTGCGCTATTACGCGGCGTTAAAACGATCGTATTGCTTTTGCTATCCGCAGTAAACTTCCCTTTTTCCACAAACTCTCTTTCTGACTTGCCAACGTATTGGGTAATCAAGATATAACTGTTATTTTTGTTTAAAGCGAGTGTCGTTTTAACTCCATTGCAATCAGCACAGGGCGTAAAACCGTAATAAATACCCGGCCAATCCAGGCTATTTTGGACATGATGCGTATCTTTATCCTTTGTCTCAGCAAAAACAGGCTTGTAACCCGAAAAAATGGCGATGAAAAGAAAAAAAGTCAGAATTTGTTTAAATTGTTGTCTAAATGTTTGCATATTTTTCCCTCAGAAAAGCGACGATGATAGTAAAGTAGAATGGGTGGAATGTAAAACAGCGAAGCCCGTCGTGGCTTGACGGAAAAACGCCTTGATAGGACAACAGCGGCGATGCGTATTCGATAGCAGAGTAATTGCGATTTAGATAATACGCGCACAAGCTCAGCAGCGGTTAATCGTCCCCTGTTGCAAGGTAACCGTGCAAAGCCGCCAGCTCGACAATGCTCTTACGGTAACGATCGAATTCAATCGACTTCGGCGCGCTGTAATTCCAGTTTTTATAAAGGCTGGTCAGTTCGGTAAAGAAGTCCCTGGCTGCATCTTTATCCTTGAAGTCGTAGCTGGCATCGATAAGCCCTTTCAACAGTTGAAAACTCTCTAACTGCCGTTCCCTGGACATGCAGGCGTCAACCTCATCGAAAGCATCCTGCTGGAGATAAACCATGTCCAGCAATAAGGATTTTTGCCAGGTGACGAAATCATCCTCGGTAATACCTTCTTCGCCGGTAACCTGCATCATCTGATAAATGCCGTCACCCTGTTCAAGCAAGGCTTGCATGGCTTTGACGTTATCGACCCAGTTTACGTCAATATTTTTGCTGAACCAATCGTCCAGTTGATCAAGATAACGCGACCAGGAAATAAGCGGATCGATAGCCGGATAAAATCGCCGGTAAGCGCGGTCGGAGGATAATCCGAGAAACGTTTTTACCGTGCCCAAGGTCGATTGCGTGACCGGTTCTTCAAAATTGCCGCCTGCTGGGGAGACGGTGCCGATCATGGTCAAACTACCGATTGAACCGTCCGGGCAACGGAGTACGCCAGCGCGTTCGTAAACGTTTTTTATCGACGAATCCAGATAAGCGGGAAAGCCCTCTTCGCCGGGAATTTCTTCCATACGCCCCGAGGTCTCGCGCATGGCCTGCGCCCAGCGCGAGGTGGAATCGGCAATCAGCAGCACGTTATAGCCCATCTGCCGAAAATACTCGCCCAGCGTAATGCCGGTATAGATCGAAGCTTCACGCGCGGCGACCGGCATCGATGAGGTGTTGCAGATAATAACGGTTCTGTCCATCAACGTGCCGCCGGTACGCGGATCTTTGGTTTCCGGATATTCGGTGATGGTTTCGACCACTTCGCCTGCGCGTTCGCCGCAGGCAACGATAACGACGATGTCAACCGTCGAATAACGGGCGATAAGGCTTTGCAATACGGTTTTTCCTGCGCCGAAAGGGCCGGGAACACAGCCGGTACCGCCCTGGGCAATGGGAAAAAAGGTGTCGATAATACGCGTCGCGGTGGTGATCGGTTCGGAAGGATAAAGGCGCTCCGCATAACTGCGGCGGATCAGCGCTTCCGGTATCGGTTTGCGCACCGGCCAGCGCTGAGACATCGTCAGTTCCTTTTCTTTCCCTTTGCTGGACCGGTAACGGGCAACGACTTCTTCGACACCCAGATTGCCGCCCCGAATCCAGGTGATTTCGACCGCTTCCGGCAGATTGAAAGGCACCATGATTTTATGTCTGAATTCGCCCTCGGGAACGATACCGATAACGCCGCCCGGCTTCACCCGGTCACCTGCTGTGACACAGGGTTCAAACGCCCATTTCTTATCCAGATTGAGCGGCGGGATGGTTACGCCACGGGGCAGAAAAAAACCGTATTTGTCGGCCAACGCATGTAACGGATTAAGCAGGCCATCAAAAACCTGTCCCAGCAATCCGGGGCCTAATACTGCAGAAAGCATTTCTCCGGTCAGTTCGACGCTATCACCGACACGCACGCCGCGCGTGTCCTCGAATACCTGCATATCCGCAGTACGCCGCCGCACGCGAAGCACCTCGGCTTTAAGCCGTTCGTCGCCGACACAAATATAGCCCAGCTCATTTTTCATGATTGAGGTATTCTCATCAACCTCGATAAGCACCAGACTTTCCTTGACCCCTATTATCTTGGCGGTTCTGAATACCCGTTGTTCAGCTGTCATTTTTTATCTCTTTAATCAAATCTTGAAATCGGCTCTTCGCCTGCGCTGCATCGCGCGCCAGCCAGGCTTGAAGGATGTCCCATTTAAAAACGAAGGCGAATACCGCTTCGAATCCAAATTTATTGCTTTCTGCAATATGGCCAAGCCGTTGCCAAATGACGCGCATCAATAGGCTATCAAGAGCGCAGGCATTGTTGCCGTCAAGATAACTTCGCGCTTCGGCTATCCACGGATAAACCGCCGCCAGTTTGAAATTCGGATCTCCCCAGTGCGTCGCAATATGGCGCACCCAGCGACTCGCACCGGAAATCGGCTCTAAAACCGACGCATCGGCACTGGCGTTACGCTGGCGTAAACCGGCCAGTATCACTTGCTGATCAATCCTGAATTCGATAAAGGCGCGCAAAGCCGGTTGACTGATGTCCTGCATCGCGGCACGACTGCGTAACACCATCTCTGCATCCGTTTTCGGTTTGGCCAACGACATACGCCAGCTGACCAACGCTTCCGCTTTGGCCAGTTGACGAGCCTCGTCCGTATCCAGATTATGCAATCGCTGTTCCAGCCTCAGGCGGGTAATCGGCGAACGATCGGCCTGCTCAAACGGCGGCAGATAAGGAAAACTGGAGACCAGCGTAATGTAAGGCTCGGCCATAACGCTTATTCGCTGCCTTCGAATATCGCCTTGAAACGGGGCAAAATACGCTGGTAGAGCAACCTGGAAATGGCCTTATCGGACAGGTCAATCTCCAGTTTTTCTTTAACCAGGCGCACACTGGCGCCGCCTCCAATCTCGCTGGATGGAATCAGCTCAACGCCTTCGCGCAGCATCTCGCTGCACAGCCCGAGGATGGTCTGATTGGTGAGCTCGTTTAGTTTCTCGTTGGGCTGGCCCATCAATATCGATTCGGAAATCAGGATTTGAACATCCTTGTCGCCGATCAGCTCTTGTTCAACATGACCGGCTAACACCAAGACACAGGATTTAATAAATTGCTCGTCGCTGGTGGCCGATGTCACCAGCCGTTGCACGAAAACCTCAAATGCCGACGAAACCTTGGCTTCGAGTTGAAGCACGGTATCGCGCGCCGACAGCTTCAGCGCTTCCAAGGCTGCGGCATGATTAGACTCGATCTCAATACGGACGCTTTCCCGCAATTGCGCCACTTCGTGCTTCGCATCTAAAAGCAATTTTGCCGACTTGGCCTCGGCGTCTTTTATAATCTGGCCGGCCTGCTCGTTCGCGGCCAATATGCCCTGATCCCGGATACGGTCAACCAACTCCTGAACGCCGGCGCCGGTTTTAATGTGTTCTTGTTCGGTCATATTGTTAGTCCCGTGAGGTTATTTCGGAATGCCCGCAGCCAGCACCAGAGCGAAAACGAAAGCGAAGACGGCAAAGCCTTCAACCAACGCTGCCGGTGCCAGTGATATGCCGAAAATTTCCAGCTTGTTTTTTGACACGTTAATCGATGCGGCGCAAGCAGAGCCTTGAGCGGAGGCACTGAACATCAGCGCCAATCCGGCCAGAAGACCCAGGCCGAAAATACCGGGCGAATTTTCCACAGTCAGTTCGCGGCGCAAGGCCATAGTCACGACGATGCCGTAAATAGTCTGCGAGGACGGCATCGCCGCCACGCCGATATAACGCCCATAGCCACTTTCGACTTCCAATAAAGCGCCACAGGCGGCACTGCCAGCACGGGCACAGCCAATCATGCTGCCTACCGCGCCCAACGCTAAAGGCGCATACAGCCCCAGCCAACCCAGTGCCAAAATTAACGGTTCCATAGATTATCCTCTGCTTTTTTAAATGGTTTGTACAAGGTTCCCTCTTCGGTGAGTCCCCAGTTGAAAAACTCGATCACATTTAAGCGAAGCCCGTGAATGACGCCGCTGGTTATGCCAAGCAATAGATTAACCGCATGTCCGAATATCAGTATCAGCAGCGCGAAAAACAGGCCGATTCCAGGATAACTCTCATAAACGCCGCTGGCCATGTTGTTGAATTCGACCGCCAGCGATCCGGAAGCGAGACCCAGCGCAAACAGGCGCAGATAACTCAACACATCGCCTAACGCACCGGACAATTTGGTCAATCCCAACATGCCCTGGGCAAAGCGGGTTAGCGGTTTTTCGCGCGGCGAGGTAAAGCCAACGACAAATACTGCGCCGATAGCGATCAAGGCTATGCCCGGAGTTTGCAAATCGACGGCGCTGATTGAACCGCCAATCGCCAGCGCAAAGCCGCCGCAAATCACGCCGATCCAGCCGATTGAGGGCAGCTTGTCCTGCCAATGTTGGCAACGGTAAGCATTCATCGCATTGGCCAAGACGATGTGAAAAATGCCGATCACCACCGAAATCATCATCATCCGTTCGGTGTCGCTGATCTCAAGGACATGCAGCTTTCCCGGCCAGGATGCGTCGCTAGGCGTTACTCCGAAATAACTGCCCACCAGCATTCCAAAAATCAAGGTCGCCATCACCGCCGACAACATCAACGGACGGAAACGGCGACCCGAGTATGAGTCCCCCATTTTTTTCCATAGCCCCAGTAAAACCAGAGCCATCACCGTAGCATAACCGGCATCGGACAGGATCATCGCAAAAAAAATCACAAAAGAAACGAAGGTGACCGATGACGGATCCCAGGTTCGATAACCCGGGGTCATATAAAAAGTCACCAAATCCTCACCCGCAGCCAACCAGGATGGATTGCGCATCAGCGTAGGCGGATTGTCTTCATGTTTGGAAGCTTCGGCGGCAAAATGAAACGCCTGTTCTTTGGCATAACTTTCGAGTGTCGCCAGACTTTCAGCAGGCGCCCAGCCTTGCAAGGCAAAAGCCGAATCATTCGTGTAGACCTGTGTCGCCGCACTCTCGCACACCGCGCGATCTTCCAGCTGATTCAGATCGTGACTGAACAAATCATGCCAGCGGGTCAAATAAGCCCGCTCCGCCTGCACATCTTCGATGATGAATTCGACTTCATCGAGCCGGGCTTCCAGTTCGTGCCGGGATTTGCTGCCCAGATGTATGCGCGGAACCGGCATATCCAAAGGCTCTTCCTTATCCACCACGATGACGTAACATAAGCGGTTGTCGCGCCGGATAACTTCCCAAACGGAAGCCGACGCTTCGATTTTCGACAGATCCTTATGCTGAACCGCGTAGAACCAAAGCCGATGTTCACCCATCTGTTGCAACGATGGCAATACGAAGTCGCCCCAGGGACGGATATCCTGGATACGCTTGAGCAAAAAGTCGCGCTCATCTTCCAGATCACGCAAGCGATTTCTGACCGCCAATGTATGCTGCTGAACGTTAACGGCATTGAAGCGCTGCTTATCCAACACCTGCCGTCTTCGTTGCGGATACGCCTGCAAAAACAGCAAGGCCTCGCGCGCTCCCGCCGTCGGCACAGTTTCGGCAAATTCGGCGTTCTGGTCGGTCAAAGAAATAATCTGCACGCAGCCCATTTGCTGAAGGTCGGTCAATAAACGCTCGCGGTCGGCAGTGATGCCGATAAACGTCACTTTATGCATGGTAACAATGCTCATGACGCGGCCTCCGCTACCAGTTCTGCTTCGCGTTGTTGTTGCTGTTTGTGCTTGGCCAGCTTGGAAATGATGACGCTGGCGCGTTCGGCATCGCCGAGGAAAATGCGTATTTTCTGGATATTCTGTTTGGCGGTCGGAATCAGGATTTTCTCGAACAGATTGACCCGCTGGGTGATGCGCCGCACCGCAATTTGCAGGATACACACGCGCTCAGCGGCAATTTCAGCACGTATCCGCTGCTCGACGGCATCTTTCAAGCGATGCACCAGGGTATCGACCCAGGGCGGCGTGGCCAGCCGCGAATAATCGGCAACGGCACATTCGATGCTATCCAAAAACGGCAGTTTCACGCCGACGACGTTCTGTTCAATGACGCTGTAACTTTTTAAATGCACCAACCCGGCCAGACGAAACTCCTCGTCGGCCAGCATCGGCAACTCTTCGCCGATACGAATTTCCAGCGCTTCCACCGCCGCCTGCGCCGCCGCATATTGGTCTTGCGCCTTTTTTGCTTCCATCATCAACTGCCGCCGTTTCAAATCCAGCGAGGGCAATAGCCGCTGGTACAACTTTAAATTTTCCTGCTGCTCATGTAATGCATGCTTGCTCAGTTTAAGCTTTGCCATCGCCGTTTACGCGGCCTTGTCCGCAGCATCTTGCGGCTCGGCTTTGCTCGAGGCGGCTTTCGGGTAATATGTATCAATCAGGTTCTGCTTCATCAGCAGTTCTTTGGGCTCGAAACATTCAGCCAGCGTCAACCAGCACAGATCCAGGGCTTCGATAACCGGCAGCGAAACCCGGGTATCCATAAAGCGCTCGCGGAATAAATGGCCGTATTTGAGCAATTTCTCATCAAACAGCGATAATTCAAAGGCCATCGCCTGCTTCTTTTTCGCTTCCACCGCACCCGAATAAAAACGGATCATGGTGTTCATGATCTGCCCGTGATCTTCGCGTGTGGCTTTGCCGACGACATGCTGCTTTAGCCTTGACAGCGAACCGAACGGGTCGATAAAACCATCATGCAGATAGAACTGTCCCTCGGTAATATAGCCGGTATTATCCGGCACCGGATGGGTCACATCATCGCCGGGCATCGTGGTCACGCTCAGGATCGTCACCGAACCCGCGCCCTTGAAATCGCAGGCTTTCTCATAGCGCGAGGCCAGTTGCGTATACAGGTCGCCCATGTGTCCGCGCACTGCCGGAATGCGTTCCTGCGCCACGCCCAATTCTTTCATCGCATCGGCAAAAGCGGTCATGTCGGTCAGCAGCACCAGCACCCGTTTATTGTCCTCAACCGCCATTTTTTCGGCTACCGCCAACGCCATATCGGGCACCAGCAAGCGTTCGACCAGCGGATCGGAAGCCTGATTGACAAACATCACGGTGCGGTGAAAAATCCCGTGTTCCTCAAAGGCAGTGCGGAAAAAATGATAGTCATCGAAAATCAGTCCCATGCCGCCAAACACCACGACATCGGCATTGGCCTGAAAACCGATACGCGCCAGCAGCTCATTGAACGGTTCACCGGCAATGGAAAAAATAGGGATTTTCTGGCTTTCCACCAGACAATTGAACAAATCGATCATCGGCACCTGGGTTTCGATCATCCGCGACGGCATCACCCGCATGACCGGATTCACCGTAGGGCCGCCCACCGGAATGCGAGGATCGGTCGGCAGTTCCGGGCCGCCGTCGATAGGTTCGCCGGAACCCCGAAATACCCGGCCCAGGATGTTATCGGAATAGACCACATCCAGCGGACGGCCGAGGAAATTAACTTTGGCATCGGTCGATAAACCTTTGCCGCCGGAGAACACCTGGAGACTGACAATGTCCCGGTCAAGATCGACAACCTTGGCCAGAGAACACTCGCCGTCGATATTTTCAACCACGGCAATATCGCCAAAAGCAACGCCTTCTGCCCGCACCCGTATCAAATCACCGACAATTTCCAGCAGGCGTATGTGACGTATCAGATTTTGAATAATGGTCATCGTTTAACTCGTTTTTTCCATAGCGGGAACATATAAAGTATCGATTATTATTGCACCGTTATGACAACACTGCTAAGAAATGGGAAGGTAACGCGATGCTCAACTTTTTCAACAAAGGATGTGCTCTTCATGCCCTGATAACAGAAGGACTTATCATCCTCCGCGATCTTTTTTGTGGGAATTATATACTACTCCCCTATATGGACTCCTCGTTTATTGCAAGATAAGTTTTCACCATTGATGTCACCAACAAAAATCCTAGTACTCATTTTTACACAGCCAAGACACGAAGAGAAAATACAAGCTTCGTGTCTACGCGGTGAATGATAGACCGGATATATTATCAAACCTCGCCTTGTTAAAAAGCCTGCAAAACGCCACGCTCCATGCCATAGACAACATCGACCAAGCCCAACCCGGCTTCACGGTGAGTCACCATGACCACGGTTTTATCCCCGGCAAAATTCACCAGCGCTTTGAATACATCCCGTTCCGTATCGCTGTCCAAACCTTCGGTGGGTTCATCCAGAATCAATACCGGCGCGTCTTTAAGGTACAGCCGCGCCAGGGCGATACGCCGCGCTTCCCCACCCGACACTTTCACGCCGCTTTCGCCTACCCAGGTATCAAGACCTTCAGGCAGATAACCGATAAATTTTTCCAATCCTGCGATTTTAACGGCAATATCCAGTTCCGTTGCCGAGGCGTCCGGTTTGGCAATCAACAGGTTTTCCTTAATCGTCGCGGCAAACAGTTGGCTGCGCTGGGACAACACGCCAAAACAGCTCATGAATTCATCGGCATCCAGTTGCCTGACATTTTGTCCACCCAATAAAACACTGCCTTGTTCAGGGTCATAATAACGCATGATTAATTGCAATAAGGTGGTCTTTCCCGAACCGCTAGGGCCGACTATGGCGACTTTACTGCCCTGCGGAATAGTCAGGCTGATATTTTTCAGCACCCTGCCCTGCTGGTCCGAATAGCGAAAGCTCACCTCGTTTAACTGCAAATCATAACTGCCCGGCAATGCTAACGGCTGATTCGGCTGGGGTGCTGTCGGCGACATTTCCGTGACCTGCCTGATACGCCGGGCGGCTTTTCGGGTTTTCGCCAGCATTTGCATGGCTTGCGGCAAGGGCGTCACTAACTCGAAAGCCGCAATCACGCAAAAGACAACCAAGGCTGAATCCGCTCCCGATAACAGCCCGTCTTTAAATGAAATCGCCGCAAGCATCAACGCCATCAATAATGTTAGCTGCGACAGCAACAAGGTGAAGGCCGAAGAAATCGCCGATAAAC
Organism: Methylobacter svalbardensis; assembly: GCF_037671525.1. Classification (NCBI taxonomy): domain Bacteria; kingdom Pseudomonadati; phylum Pseudomonadota; class Gammaproteobacteria; order Methylococcales; family Methylococcaceae; genus Methylobacter; species Methylobacter svalbardensis. Next base: position 27,545 of record NZ_JAWPOH010000013.1, on the reverse strand, counting down.
GGTTGTTCCGGCGTTGCGTGTTAATCATCAAATCGGAAAACTGCCCGAGCTTATCGCTAAACCGCCCGTAAGCCTGATTGGCGATTAAATCCGCCAATCCTTGAATCATATCGAGTTGCCGAATCCTGAAATTTGCCGCCAATACGACGATTTCTTCCGCCCCGGCACGTCCCAAACGATTGAAAACCCACGGCACCCACACCGAGGCAATCAACAGCATAAGACCTGTAGCCAGGCCGATTACCGGCGCATAAAAAGCCAAAAAGACGGTAACGGCGGTTACGCCAATCACTGCGACAACGGCAGGAGCCAGCAAGCGCAAATACAACGCGTCCAACGCGTCTATATCCGCGGTCATGTGTGACAGCAAATCGCCGCTGCGCATGGCCGACAACCGCCCCGGAACCAACGGAATAAGCTCCCGGAAAAACCAGCTGCGTATGCCCGCCAATACCCGAAACGTCGCTTCATGGGTCACTACCCGCTCGCCGTAACGACCCAACGTGCGGCTGATCGCCAAAGCGCGTATTTGCGCGGCAGGCAGCATGAAATTGAAAGCCAGCGTATTGCCGTCAATCGCGACCAATCCCGCTATCGCGGAAGCGCTGATAAACCAGCCTGACAGTGTTAATAACGCGATGGAGGCCAATGCGGTCAGCAATGACAGGCTTATCCCGCCCGCTAACCAGGCGCTATGCGGTTTGAATAATTTCAGGAAAAACCATAAATCTTTCATCACACCAGCCGTCCTTGCTGCATCTTTATCCGTCTGTCCATTCGATGAATCACTTCCGGATCATGACTGGCGATAATCAGGGTTTTGTCTATAAACAACTGATCGATCACATCCAACAGCAGCGTTTTGTTGGCGGCATCGAGATTGGCGGTAGGCTCATCCAGCAGGATAATGTCGGCATTTTTTAAAAATGCCCTGGCCAGCGCGATTCTTTGCACCTGTCCGCCTGACAAGCCATAGCCCCGCTCGCCAATTGGAGTAAGCAAACCTTCCGGCAATTGCGCGCTGAATTCAGCGACTCCGGCCGCCTGCGCCGCATCAATAATGTTTTGTTCAGGCGCATCCGGATCGGCCAGCGCGATATTGTCTTTGATAGTGCCGTGGAAGATGTAGGCGTTTTGTCCCACCCAGGCAATGGCTTTCGCGGCGCATTCACGGTTAACCGTTTGGCCGTTAAGCAAAACCCGACCTTCGGTTGGGGACTCAAAACCCAGCAACAGATTTAACAGCGTCGTTTTTCCTGCGCCCGATTCGCCGATCAGGGCAATTTTTTCACCGGTTGCAATGTGCAGATTGATGTCGGTTAAGACCTGCCGCTTGCCGTAAGATTTGCTAATCTTGTTAAAATCGATGAGGTTGATCTTGTCACCATAGGGTGCTGCCGAGGTACGAAGCGCATCATTCGCGAATGATGCGCCTCCTTCGTCGGCACATCCTACGCCATTATCATCTGCTTCCAACACCTCGGCGTCTTGTTCCAGTATCGTTAGGATAGCGTCAGACGCCCCCAAAGCTGCGGCCCGGTCATGATAATTGATCGCCAATTGCCTGAGCGGCATAAAAAACTCAGGCGCCAGCAGCAGCACGAACAGCGCTTCGCTTAAGCTGATGTGTTCAGCCGGGCCGAAATAAATCTGTCCCAATAAGCCCAGCCCGACATACACCGCCACCAGGGCGACCGCAACCGCACTGAAAAACTCCAGAATCGCCGACGATAAAAACGCAATACGCAATACCGCCATGGTTTTTTCCCGAAAACCATCGGCAATCTTATCGATGTTGGCCAGCTCCTGGGTAGCCTGGCCGAACAGCTTTAATGTGGACAATCCCTGCAAGCGATCCAGAAAATAACCGCTCATTCTTGCCATCGCCAAAAACTGGCTGCGATTGGCGGAGGCAGCGCCCATGCCGACTAAGGCCATAAAAACCGGCACCAGCGGCCCGGTCACTAAAAATATCAACCCGACCACCCAGTTGACCGGCATGACCACGCTAATCATGATCAGCGGCAATACGCCGACTATCATTTGCTGGGGCAAATAACGCGAAAAATAATTTTCCAGCGCATCAACCTGCTCCAAGGTAACGGCAGCCAGTTCACCGCTTTGCCGTTGTTTGACGGCGGCGGGACCCAGCACTAAAAATTGGCCGAACAACTGTTGTCTTACCGATGTCCTGACTTGAGCTCCGGCTTCAAACCCCCATATCTGGTACAGATAAACGCACACGCTACGCAGGATGAAAACGGCAGCCAGCACGATGAATAGGGTAATTAAAGACGCCCACGGCAACTGGTCAATAATGACGGCTTGCAGGATATAAGCCAGGGTTGCCGATTGAACAATCACGCCCAAGCCGTTGGTAATGCCCGCAATAGCGGCAAATAAAATGGGCTTGCGAACCGCTTTGCCTTGCGCTTTTAACCAAACGGCACAGGTTTTCTCCCTGGCTTTATTTTTATCGAAATAAGATTGATTACCTGTTTCTGTTAGCTGCACTGATTTTTGCCACTTGTTTTATGGAGAATAAGCATACCACAGCGGCTTTAATGAAAATCCGGCTTTCGCCTTCACACCACATCTAAGCGCCAGCTAGTCATGCCGTATTTGTACTTATATCCTCCCTCCGCTTTTCAATTTAAACTAGCACGACTCAAGATATTTAAAGCCTCATGTGCGCGCAAGCATCGACATACTGGGCGAAATACCCCCCCGCAATGGCAGGAAGCCGTGTTACGCTGGTTGCCATTGAATCGTATCCAAACACTATGCTGCGCTATGTCGGGACGGCGAATACCTGAAAATCAACACCCACGGCACAGGCGCTGATTAATGTCCGTTAACTATTGAAATCATGTCCTTACGCCATGTCATCCGGCGTTGTTGAATAAATTATTGAACTCATTATGCGAGCGATTTCTGTCTCTGTCAGAGTTATCCTATTCCTACTATTGTTGTGTTTAGCAACTCCCGTTGTGAGGGCAGATGTTTCTGTCAGAGGACTGAACAGCGAAGCCCAAAAAAACGTCGAATTCTTACTGTCGCTAACAAAAGAAAACTGCGAAGCGCCGGAATGGAAAATACGCGATTTATTCGACCAGGCCGATGCAGATATAAGCCAGGCGTTACGGGCTTTGGGTTATTACCATCCCGTTATCGAAAAATCATTGGCTTTCAATGACCCATGCTGGCAGGCAGACTTTGCTATTAACTCCGGACCACAGGTCATCATTAGCGATATTGCCATCTCCCTGACCGGCGATGCCGATGATGACCCCGAATTCCAAAAATTGCGCAATCAGCTGCTGACCGCAAAGGGAAAGCCGCTACGTCACGATCACTATGAAAAGATGAAAAGCCGGATTCAATCGTTGGCACTGGAAAAAGGTTATCTAAAAAGCAGTTTTTCAAAAAAACAGCTGTTAATCGACAAAGCCAACAACAAGGCACATATCACACTGGTGTTTAATGCGGGAAAACGCATGGTGTTTGGCGACATCAGCATTGATCAGGATATTTTAGACCCGGATTTTGTACAGAAACTGATTCCGATCAAAAGCGGCGATTATTATTCCGGCGAGCAGCTGGCCAACACCCATAACACGCTGTCAAAAAGCGATTATTTCGACATGATAGACATACGTCCGGACATCGAAAACATCCACCAGCATCAGGTGCCGGTCTCACTTAAGCTGCACCCTAAAAAAAAGCACCATTACAGTCTCGGCGCGGGTTTCGATACCGACATCGGGCCTTTATTGAGTGCGACGTATATCAACCGTCGAGTGAATCGCCGGGGCCACTTTTTTAATGCCAATATCGACCTCTCTCCGGTGCTGTCGACGGCCGATGCCGAATACAGTGTACCCCTGGACAATCCGGTCAGCGATTTTTTCAGTTTCGGCGGAGGCTTCAAGCGGGAAGATACCGATACCTTTAAATCGCTATCGGCGAAACTTTCCGCACGGTTAAAACATGCCTTCGACAACGGCTGGAAACAGACGCTTTTTATCGACTCCGTCTACGAAGATTTCACCATCGGTGCAACATCCAGGCAAGTGCTTTTATTGGTGCCTGGCGGCAGCTGGTTGCGTTCTGTTTCCGATAGCCCGACGCGGCCTACCCGAGGCTATCGTCTGGAGTTTAATCTGGCAGGAAGCTATAAAAATCCGCTGTCCGATGTCAGTTTTGCGCAAGCTTCCGTAGCCGCCGTCTGGATGCATCCCTTCCCCTGGGGCGGCAGGTTTATCGCCCGAACCGAACAGGGCGCCATGCTGGTCGACCAGTTCGACCGGCTGCCGACATCATACCGGTTTTATGCCGGCGGGATGAACAGCATACGCGGTTACGCTTATAAGGAACTGGGCGCGAAAGACCCGCTGGGCAACGTGGTGGGAGGCAAGTTCTTAAGCGTAGTCAGCGCGGAATACGAGCACCCTGTGCTTGACGACTGGGGCGTGGCGGCATTTATCGACGGCGGCAACGCGTTCAATCCCGACAATATCAGCATCAAAGCCGGTACGGGTTTTGGGGTCAGGTGGTATTCGCCTATCGGCCCGATCCGGCTGGATTTTGCCATACCTTTGAGTGATGCGGATTCGTCATTTCAAATCCATTTTGCCGCAGGCGCAAGGCTATGAAAAAACGCTTAGCTCTGCTCGGCCTGATGCTGGTATTGATGATACCGGTCGGCCTGCTCGGCTTGATGTCCAGTTCAAGCGGCAGCCGCTGGCTGCTGCAAGCCGTTTTACCGGCGCAAGTCTCGGTTGAAAATATTGAAGGCCGCTTGCTTGACCGTATCACGTTGACCGGTCTGCGCTATGAAAGCGACACGGAAACAGTCGCTGTCAACAAGCTTGTATTTACTTGGCAGCCTTCTCAGCTGTTCTCGGGAGTGTTTAAAATTATTGATGTGACAGCCAATAATATCAACATTAACCTGACTGAGACCACGCAGGCAGAACCCGGAACATTCGACTTGAATGCCGAGTTGCTTCTGCCGTTGCAGATTGCCATTGAAAACTTGCTGCTGACGAATCTTACCATTCAGCAAGGCGAGCAGCGGCAACATCTGCAAAAACTGCAGTTGTCGGCCTTTACCGAACAGGGCCGTCTCAACATCGTTTCACTGTCCGTCAATGCCGAACCGGCAGAGCTGACGGCACAGGGACAAATGGGGCTGGGCAAAGGTTTTCCATTGCACTTGACTGCCGATTGGCAAGTTGCCACAGCAGACAACGGCCTGTGGCAGGCGGTGACCACAATCAACGGCGATTTACGGCAGCTGGCTTTCGATAGCCGGTTGGCATCGCCGTTTACATTAACCTTAAAAGGCCAGCTGGATGATTTGCAGGGCGAACCGAAAGTAAACTTGCGCGGCGATTGGCAAAAACTGAACTGGCCGCCGACAGGCGATGCGCCGCAAGTCAGCAGCGAACAAGGAAATTTCGAGCTGAGCGGCTTGCTCAGTGATTACCGGATTAAGCTAAGCGGGGATTTGACCCAGCCGTATTTGCCCAAAGCCGCCCGACTGGCGTTTAACGGCAAAGGCAGTATGGATGCCTTGACCATTGAAAAACTGGAACTCAAATCAACGGCCGGGGCATTACAGATCGACGGCGATATATCGTGGAAAGATGCCACGGTTTTCGACCTGAAAGCCGCCGGTCAAGATTTCAATCCCGCGATCCTGGTGCCCGAACTGCCCGGCAGCCTCAACTTTACTGCCCGTGTTAAAGGACAACTCGCTGGCGAAGCTTTGCAACTGGATGCCGATATTAGCAAACTGACCGGCAAGCTAAGAGGCTATCCGGTTAGCGCAAACGGCAAACTGTTTTTGGCTGGCGAACAACTCAAGGTCGATGCCCTTAAGCTGGTTTCGGGAGCCAATAAAATTGCCGTCAACGGCACCCTGGGACAGGAACAAGCTGAGCTCGATTTGGCTATCGACGCCCCTAAGCTGGAATCGTTATGGCCGGGTCTCGGCGGCAGTCTGAAAGGTGACGGGCATTTGCAGGGCCCCTGGAAAAATCCCTCGGTAAAATTTCAGGCTAGCGGAAAGCGCCTGCGATTTTCCGGGCACCGCGCCGAACGGTTAGCCATCGACATCGATTATCAGGCCGACGGCAACAAGACTTCCAACATACAGCTGTCTGTCAGAGCCATCAAAACCGGCACCACTCAAATCGAAAAACTGCTGATCGACGGTTTCGGCACAGTTGACCAGCATCGTTTTAACGCCGACATCCGTTCTTCTTATGGCGATGTATCAACTGCGCTTACAGGCCGTTTGCAGGGCGATGTATGGCAGGGTGATTTTTTCAAACTGGATGTAAACTCCAGGGATTTCGGACGCTGGCAACTTAGCAACAACATGCTTATCCGCATTGAGCAAAGCCCCGTCGGCATCGATGCAAGGTTGTCAGAAACCTGCCTGACCCAGCAAGCCGCCGCTATTTGCCTGCAGGGGCGTTACCCTGCCAACGGCGATTTTGGCTTTAAAGCTAAAGCCACAAACGTGCCGACTAGCCTGATGCAGGCCTACTTGCCGGAACAGATGAAGATAACCGGCCTTATTAATGCCGACGCTTACATACAGCAGCAAAAGGGCTTGTTGAGCGGCAATTACCAATTAACGATGCCCGCCATGACCGTTACCTTAAAGACCAAAGAAACGAGCACAAAAATTGTCTTGGGCGCATCGTCGTTGTCAGGCGAAATTAACGGGGAGATTGTTTCAGTCGACCTTAATCTGGCCTTGGCCGCCCAGGATTATGTGCGCGCCAGACTGCAACTGGACACCGGAAAAACCCGGGCACTATCGGGTCAAGTGACTGCTTCGATGGCTGAATTATCCCTGTTAAATCCTTTTGTTCCGCAGTTATCGAATATAAAAGGCGCCCTTAAAGTCGATTTAACTTTAACGGGTAGCCCCGACACACCGGTTGCTAACGGAACCATAAGTTTCAGCGGCGGCGCTGTAGATATGACTGAGCTGGGCCTGGAAATTCGCGAGATCAAACTCCAGGCACTTGCAGCAGCCGAACGCATTCAGCTCAGCGGCTCGGCAAAATCAGGTCAAGGTTTCATCAATCTCGACGGCTTTGCCGACCTGCAAGGTGCTGCAGAAATAATGCTGAACGGAACGGACTTTGACGTCGCCAAACTGCCCGAAGCGCAGATAGCCGTTTCGCCGGAATTAAAGCTGCTGTTTGCCGACAGGCAAGGCAAAGTGAGCGGCAGACTGAAAATCCCCAAAGCCGTCTTTCAGCTAAAGGACATCCCTGAAAATGCGGTGAAAGTCAGTCCCGATGAAGTGATTCTCGGCGAACAAAAAGCCGAGAAACAGACGGCGGCAGCGATCAATATTGATGCCGACATTGAAGTTGAACTCGGCAAGCAGATCAGCTTTTCGGGACAAGGTCTGCAAACCAAGCTCTCCGGCAAATTGAAGATCGCCAAAAGCGGAGAAAAAACCGCCATGTACGGCGTAGTCGACATGGACAAAGCCCGTTATAAACGCTACGGGCAGGAACTGACCGTGCGCAAAGGACGCTTCTTGTTTAACGGTCCTGTCGATAAACCCTGGCTGGATTTAGAAGCCATACGCGTGTCGAAAAGCCAGGACGTTACCGCCATTCTCAGCCTGACCGGCCCCTTGGAAGCGCCGCAAACGCGTATCTATTCGGAACCCGCCCTGCCGGAAGCCGAAGCCCTGGCCTATTTAGTGACCGGCAGGGCGTTAAACCAAGTAAGCAAAGCGGAAGGCAATATGGTTGCCAGCGCGGCCTTATCCTACGGAGCCGGCCAGGTATCCTGGATTGCCGACAAATTGGGCGTTGACGAGTTTGAAATTAAAGAAGGAAAAACGCTACAGGATACATTGGCTACCGTAGGCCAATACCTGACACCGGATTTCTATGTGGGCGCCAAAGTCGGCCTGTTCAATAAACAAGCGGTATTGGTGTTAAAACGCAAACTGACTAAAACCCTGAATGTTGAGACGCAGACCGGCACATCGCAAAGAATAAAGCTTAACTATGAGTTTGATAAGGATTAAGAATGAAAACTACCTATCTTGAACACCCGATCAATTTAGTTAGCAGCTCCGGTTAGCTTGCACCATGACTGTGTTTGAAAAAGTTATCCGGGTATCATAGCTTGAACAAGCCTACAATTTTTCATCAAACCGGAGAAACTCAATCATGCGTTTTGCAAATAAGATTATTATCATTACCGGTGCTTCAGAGGGCATCGGTAAATTTGCAGCCGAAAAACTGGTTAAAGAGGGTGCCCAATTAGTCATTAATGCGCGCGGCATCGAACGTTTAGACCAGTTAAAAGAAGAACTCAGTGAATTTGGACACACGCCGCTTGTGGTAGCAGGCGATGCCACGCTTCCCGCCACTGCCGAATGCCTAGCCAACAAAACCTTAAAACAGTTCGGTCGAATTGATGGCTTGGTTAATAACATAGGTGGGGCTTCTCATTTACGCTATTTGGAAGACATTACCGATGAGGATTGGGACCACACGCATAACTTTAATTTGAAAAGCGCATTCTTGTTATGTAAGCAGGTGATTCCGATCATGAAAACGCAACGTTACGGCCGCGTTGTTAACGTTTCCTCATTGGCTGGTCGGGATAAAAGCCGACTGGGCGGTTTGCAATATGCCAGTGCTAAAGCCGGTTTACTCGGGCTTACCCGACATCTTGCTTCGGAAGTGGGCGGCTTCGGTATAACCGTCAACGCTGTCGCTCCGGGCATAGCACTAACGGAACGGGCAAAAGGCAAATGGGAGGCGCTATCCGCTCAGGAACGCGAACATATTTTAGCGACTATCCCTTTACATCGACTGGCGCAACCCGAAGAAATGGCTGGTGCGATTGTTTTTCTTATTTCTGACGAAGCCTCCTATATCACCGGTGTAAGTTTGGATGTAAACGGCGGCAGCTACATGGCATGAAAATGACAGCTGAACGACTACCAACGGATAATGGCGCCTCATTAGTTGTGGAGTGGTTGAAACAACGACAAATCCGCTTGGTATTTTTGGTGCCTGGCAGCCAGATTGCAGCGTTATTGGATGCGTTAGCGTCTACAGATCAAATCCAGGTTATCGTCGCCAATCATGAGCTTGGGGCTGCCTATATGGCGGATGGATATGCCCGCGCAACAAAAAAAATCGCTGTTTGCATCAGCATAGGTGGTCCCGGTGCCAGCAATATGCTAACAGCGGCCATCACTGCACGCATGGACAACAGCCGTGTATTATTTATTACCGGAAACGTACCTGTTGATTTACAAGGCATTGGCGCATTTCAGGATGGCGGCTCCAGCGCTTGTCGAGACAGTGCGTTATTCTCTGCGGCATTGCATCACGCCGCTAACGTAACAACAGCAGAGGAATTAATCACCCAGTTGAACCAAGCCTGGGATGCCATATTGTTGCACACGGCTCCTGCCCATTTATCCATACCCAAAAACATCCTTGCACAACATTCGGCTTTTCCCTGTGTCATTTCCGATCAACCGCATCCAGACATATCAGTGGCTAAACTGCATAAGGTTATAGCCGCTTTAAATAAAGCCAAAAAAATCCTGATTGTGGTTGGCCAGCGCTTATATACGCAAGAATCTGCACAATTACTGATGCTTCTTGCAAAAACCTATGCCTTGCCTATGGTTACGACATTAGGCGCTAAAGGTGTCATCGCGGAGACCTCTCCCTTTAACTTGGGTAATTTCGGCTATGGCGGAAATACCTGTGCCGATGCCATTATTTTTACCGAAAAAATTGATTTATTATTGATTTTAGGTACAGATTTAAATGAACGGGATACGCTTGGATGGGATAAACGGCTCAATGCCCCCGGTCGAGTATTAGTCCGTATCGATACGGTATCAACCCCGGCATCGCACCCTTATCAACCTGATATAGAATTAATTACAGATAGCTTTTCTGCATTAGTCGCACTGATTAATGCAGATACCGCTTTACAACCGTTAAGCGATTCAGCAGCTTATCGCATGGATTGGCTTAACACCTTAACAGCGAATAAACCCGTTGAAGAGACACCTATCGTCTCTTTCTCAAACCCCGTTATTCTGCTCATTCCCCTCATTCAAACACTACAACAACGGCTCCCTGGCGATAGCATTTTGGTTGCCGATGCAGGCATGCACCGGAAATTATCAGGGCGTTACTGGCAGGTCAAACAACCCAATACCTTCTTTAATCCGGCAACTACCGCGCCAATGGGCTGGGGTCTTGCTGCGGCAATAGGTATACAACTTGCCAATAAAGAACAACAGGTCGTGGCTATAACCGGTGATGGCTGCATGAGAATGCACGGCATGGAGTTAGCGACTGTAGCGCGTTATCAAATCCCCGTCCTTTTTATTATCTGCAACAATGCAGCTTATGCCACTATTGGCCCTAATTTAGGGCCTCAAAATTATTCCATGGTGCAATTGCCCACAATAGATTGGGTGGGTTTTGCGGCCGCCATTGGCATAAACGGCATAAAAGTCAATCAGCATAGCGATTTAGAGCAAGCTTTAAAATATGTTCAAACTATTCATCAGCCTTTTGTGATAGAAGTGATAACACCATCGCTTGTCCCAGAACGAGCCGATACGTGATTCAATAATCAGCCTCTCTGTTCAGCCTAAATTTAAAATACACATCAATGTTTCCAGCTACCGAACCCCAAAGTTTAATTCAATTGTTCTCTTACTGGGCAACCTGCGCACCTAATAAAGAGGCGATTATAGCGCCAGCGCGTCTACCATTAACCTATAAGAATTTATTAACTCTAACCCAGCATATCCGCGAACAATTAAACTTATTGGGTTTAGGCTCCGGAAGCCGCATTGCCTCCATTTTGCCCAATAGCCCGGAAGCTGCGGTTGCTTTTCTTGCCGTGAGTTCCTGTGCGTCATTTGCGCCGTTGAATCCGAGTTGTACCGACGCAGAATTGGAACGCTATTTATCTGACCTTAAACCCAACGCACTGATTATTTTATCTAACTCAAACTCTGCAATGAGAATCTTAATTGCACAACGTTTGCATATACCGGTTATTGAACTTATTCCAGAGCTTTCTCAAGGAGCGGGTAGTTTTTCATTGCGCGGCGATACCGGATTGCCTGCTATGAACTCTGGTTTTGCCAGTGCCACAGATATTGCCCTGATGTTATATACATCAGGCTCAACCGCTAAAGCCAAATTGGTTCCTATTTTGCAACAGGCTATTTGCCAAACTTGCATTAGTGTTGCCGAGTTTATGGGACTCACTGAGCAGGATTGCTGTTTAAATGCACTGCCTTTATTTCATACACATGGCTTAATTTCGAGTGTTTTAGTGCCTTTGGCAACGGGCGGCTGTTGTGTGTATATCTCAGAGTTTCGAGCCGAAACTTTCGTCGCTTATTTGCAAGCCTACGACCCGAGCTGGTATTCCGTCTCACCGACGATACATCTGGCTGTTTTAGATCAAGTTAAAAAAACGCCGGGCTTTCAGACAAACCCATCATTACGCTTCATTCGCTCAGGTTCAGCGCCGTTAGCAGTTTCTTTAATCAATGAATTGGAAAATATCCTGGGAGTTCCCGTTATTGAAGCTTACGGTATGACTGAAGTGGTGCATATTAGCAGTAACCCCATGCCTCCCGGTATTCGCAAACAAGGTTCAGTGGGCATCAGTTACGGCCTTTGTAAAATCAGTGTCATTGATGATCTTGGACAAAGCCTGCCTTCAATGATTGAGGGCGAAGTAGCCGTTCAAGGGCCAACGGTCATCGGCGCATATATTGATAATGACTCGGCTAATCGGGATTCATTTTGTGCACAGGGTTTTCGTACCGGGGATTTAGGCTATCTCGATGAAGACGGCTATTTATTCATTACCGGTCGTATTAAAGAAATCATCAATCGCGGTGGCGAGAAAATATCGCCTTACGAAGTTGACCAAGTCCTATTAGCGCATCCTGCCATTAAAGAAGCGGTTACTTTTTCGGTAGCTCATGCGACCTTAGGTGAAAATGTCGCTGCCGCTGTTGTCCTAACTGAAAAAAGCCAAGTAGAAGCCGAAGCGCTCAGGCATTATATCCGGCAAAAATTGGCTGAATTTAAAGTGCCTTACCGTATTGTAATCAGCGACCATTTGCCCAAAGGCCCTACCGGCAAGGTGCAACGGCATAAGATGGCGACCTACTTTGCAACGCAATTATGCCCGCAAGACAGCAAATCCAGCCAACAACACGGCACATTACCGCCAACCCAAGTGCAAAAACAGTTGCTTGCCATCTGGCAAGAGCTGCTCAATATTGAAAGCGTCGGTATTGATGACAATTTTTTAGCCTTAGGCGGGAATTCTTTGTTAGCGATGCAATTTATCGCGCAGGTTAATACACAATTTCAAGTCGATTTTCCACTGCAGCTATTGTTTGAAGCCGCCACCGTTGCTGAGTTGTCGGCACACTTGGAAGCTCTGCTAAAACAACAAAACCCCCAGGTAATCATTCCTATCAAAGTATTGCCCCGTAAGCATTAATCCATAAAAAAACATGAGCCATCTTCAAGAACACAATCACACTCCCTGTTTACAAGACCCTGTTGAAAATGATGACATTTTTCCCGTCTCCTATGCCCAGCAACGACTTTGGCTTTTAGACCGCTTACTCGGCATCGGCGGTCTTTATAATATTTCTTGGGCTGTTCGACTCAATGGCAAACTGGATGTTCCTGCCTTGCAACAGAGCCTCAAGGCAATTGTCGCTCGCCATGAAAGCCTGCGGACTTGTTTTGTCGAACAAAACGGCGAACCGGTTCAGGTCATCAGAACGTCAATACCCTTTGCCTGCGCCTTGATAGAATTGCCTCAAGAAAATAGGGCTAGCGAAATCCAACGCCGACTCCAGACAGAAGCCAATAAACCGTTCGATCTTAAACAAGCCCCATTAATACGCGCCTTGTTGCTCAGATTATCCGAACAGGAACATATCCTGATGGTCACCCTGCATCATAGTATTTCTGATGGCTGGTCTATGGGCGTGTTCAGGCAAGAATTGGCTAGTTTTTATCGGGCTTTTAGCCAAGGCCAGTCTGCCGATTTACCTGAACTACCCATTCAGTATGCCGACTACGCAGTCTGGCAACGCGAATGGCTGCAGGGCGAGGTACTGGAAAGACAACTCAGCTATTGGAAATCCCAGTTGACCGGTCTGGCCGTATTGGAATTGCCGACTGATAAGCCCCGCCCAAAACAGCTGACTTATCGGGGTGCGCAAGCAGACATTCAATTGTCAGCAGCATTGACCCGGCGTTTGAAAACTCTGAGCCGACAGCAACACGTGACCTTATTCATAACCTTGTCGGCAGCCCTGCAAGTACTGTTACATCGTTACAGCGGCCAGGACGATATTGTGCTCGGTACTGCGATTGCCGGACGTAACCGGCAGGAACTTGAAAATCTGATCGGTTTTTTTGTCAATACGCTGGTACTACGAACTGATTTATCCGGCGCGCCCGGTTTTAATGAGCTATTAAGCCGGGTACGCAAAACCTGCTCGGACGCTTACAGCCATCAGGATTTGCCCTTTGAAAAGCTGGTGGCTGAATTGAATGTGCCGCGAGATGCCAGCCGACATCCGTTGTTTCAGGTCATGCTGATTTTGCAACCCGCTACCCAAGACTTGCAATTGCCCGGATTGACCATCAGCAGGCTTGCTGTACCCCATTCAACAGCCAAGTTTGATATATTGATGTCATTGAGGGAGTATCCCGATGGCTTAACGGGGACGATTGAATACAGCACGGATTTATTCAATGCCGGGACCATTAACCAGCTGATAGGTCATTTTCAGACCTTGCTGGAAGCCATTGTTGAAGCCCCGGAAACCAGCATTGCCAAATTGCCGCTACTGACTGCCGCTGAACGTCAGCAGTTATTGGTCGAATGGAATGCCACCCAATCCGACTATCCGAAAGACAGCTGTATTCATCAACTTTTTGAACAACAAGTAGCCAGAACACCGGATGCCATCGCGCTGGTTTTTGAAGGCCGACAACTGAGTTATCAGGCGCTGAACGACAAAGCCAACCACTTGGCGTATTACCTGCGAACACTGGGCGTGCAAGCGGATAGTCTGGTGGCGATTTGTCTGGAGCGCAGTATTGACCTGGTGATTGGCCTGCTGGCCATATTGAAGGCGGGCGGCGCCTATTTGCCGCTTGATCCGGCTTATCCATTGGAACGTCTGGCTTTTATGTTGGACGATTCAAAAGCGTCGCTGTTGTTAACCCAGAAAAAATTTGCTTCGGTCACGAATGCATTGACGTTAAATAACGGAATACAACCGATTTATCTGGACTCAGCGTTACCGGAAAGCCTGCCCATTTTGCCGGAAGTTGACCTTGATTGTGCAAACCTGGCGTATGTCATCTATACCTCAGGCTCCACCGGAAAGCCCAAAGGCGTACAAATTAATCATCGATCGATGGTCAATTTTTTAACGGCAATGGCCAAGCTGCTTGATATAAACGGCCAAGATGTTTTACTGGGCCTTACAACACCGTCTTTTGATATAGCCGGCTTGGAAATTTATCTGCCGCTTATCTGCGGCGCAAAAACCGTCATTGTCAGCCATGATCTTTTCACTGCCGAGGGTTGGTCAGGTTTAACCAAAACATTGCAGCAAACTGACGCTATTACCCTCATGCAAGCCACACCGGCGGCTTGGCATTTATTGCTGGCGGCAGGTTGGGCAGGCAATCCGCAACTGAAAATTTTATGCGGCGGCGAAGCGCTGCCTCATGATTTGGCCTTACGTTTACGAAAGAAATCCAAAGCGTTATGGAATCTCTACGGCCCGACCGAGACAACCGTCTGGTCATCGGTGCAGCGTTTATCTGGCAACACTTTCTTGACCGGCGTCACGCCTATTGGGCGTCCCATTGCCAATACCCAATTTTATATACTGGACAGACACTTGCAACCGGTTCCGGTGGGTGTGGCGGGCGAGTTGCATATCGGTGGCGATGGATTGGCGCGAGGTTATCTTAATCGCCCCGAATTAAGCGCTGAAAAGTTTATTGCCAATCCTTTCAGCAATGACATTCAGGAGCGCTTGTATAAAACCGGTGATCTGGCGCGTTATCTGCCCGATGGCACCGTCGAATTTTTGGGGCGTATTGACCAGCAGATTAAGCTGCACGGTCACCGCATCGAGTTAGGTGAAATTGAAGCTGTGTTACTACAGTATTCCGGAATAGCCGGGGCAGCGGTTATCATGAGGGAAGATCAGCCGGGTGACCAACGGTTGACTGCCTATCTGGTGCCCGAGATGCAAGATAATCCCCCGGATGCAGCTGTCATGCGTCAATTTCTCAAAGAGAAGTTGCCGAGCTATATGCTGCCATCTGCCTTTGTCATCGTGGAAAGCATACCGTTACTGCCGAACGGTAAGCTGGATCGACACGCATTACCCAAACCGGAACAAACGCCGCAAACGTCTGAAGACACCTTTACCGCCCCCCAAGGAAAATTGGAGCGGCAGTTGGCTCGTATATGGAAAAAGATACTACGCATCCCTTCCGTTGGCAGGCATGACAATTTTTTTGATCTGGGCGGTTATTCTTTTCTGTTTTTCCAGTTAACCGTATTCATAGAAAAAGAATTGGCCATCTCTTTTCCGGCTAATGGTTTGTTGCAAAGTTACACTATCGAAGAGCAGGCCATTCATCTTCAGTCCATAACAAACTCAGCTCAATCACAGCAAAAAAATCAATATGGGATGGCTGATAATGATTTTAAACGTCTATTGACTTATGCTAACGGAAAAAAAGAAAAACAGCACCCTGACCATCCGCTGATATTTCCTTACAATGAGCATTTATCCGGTATTCCATTATATTTTGTTAATGGAGGAAAGTATCTCGGCGCACATATAAAAAACAGGCCATTTTATGATTTAATTTCAGGATTCAATATCATTCAATTAAATGAAAATAATTTTTCGTCATTAGCGGATTATTATGCCGGTGAAATACTTAAATTAAACCCTTCCGGCCCTTACCTGTTAGGCGGATATTGTTCAGGCGGTTTATTGGCTTTTGAAATAGCCACTCGACTGTTGGCAAAACAAAAGTCTGTGCCTTTATTGATTATGGTCGATCAAAGCTTACCTTGTACCTATTCAGGTAATATTGCTTTTTTACTTTTTCATGAAAATGGTCTAATTAACGAATTATCACGACTGGATCAATCAGATATTTTAAAACAATATTATCCTGGCGGTTGGACATTGGACATCATAGAGAGTCAACATTATCCAGAATTATATTATATATCAGCAATGATTGTGGCCGAACGCATTGAGTCTCGCATTAAAAATATATTGGAAAACGAGAGGGTTGAGCCACTACCTGATCTTGCTAAACAATGTAATATTCAGGCTGAATTACATGAGCAAAGCGTCCAAAAAATTATTTTTATGGTCGAGATAACCAATTGCAGTCAAATTTTATGGCCTGCGGGACAACTATCGATAACACATCATTGGTTATCCAATTTAGGCAGGGCTATTTTATATGCTGAAAATAAAGTAACTCTTGATATTGCTTTAAAGCCGGGTCAAAAATGCAGCACTTTTTATCATGTAAATAAACTAAACGAATCAGCCGAGGCTATCTTAAGGTTTTGTGTCGTTGATAAGTTCGGAACTTGGTTTGAAACCGGCTGCAATATCATTATAACCAGGGATATTCACAGCTACGATTCCCCTGCACTTGATTTGGCTAATATCGATCAACTGGAAGAGCAGGGAAACCTGACTCAGGCCATACAGTATTATCATCAATATTTGCATACTTGTGAACATAATTCAGCTACTATTTTAATTAAGTTAGCCGAGATAACTCGATATGCAAGAGGCGCACAAGATGCTCTTATTATTAATAAACGCGCATTAATAAAATGCTCTACTAACAAAGAAAGAGCGCAAGTTTATCAGAATCTTGCTGAAAATTATTTCGCTTTAGAAGATTTTGAACAAACTATCATTCATGCCAGGGACGCTTTAAAAAATAATCATACAGACTATTTATCATTATCCTATCTTGGTTTAGCCTATGTGCATAAAAGGAATTATTCAAAAGCAATTAGTATTTTTAATAAAATATCCTGTCATTTTAAAGAGCATTATCCTGAGTATATTAGTACTGGAATGCACAGTTTTGCGAAGGAAATTAGCAAGAACATAAGCAAAACCAACTATAACTATATAATTAATTTCACCAAAAAACTACTCGATACTGATCCGTACAAGCCTATAAATTACTATATTCATGTGAAAAATTTAATTGCTGTAGAGCGATATGATGAAGCGGAACAGGTTGCGCTTGACGGCGTTCAAACTTATCCCTATTTAACGGCCGGATATGAAACATTACATTTCATCTATATGCAACAACAGCAGCTTAGCGAAGCTATCGCCATGAAATATAAGATATGCGAGTTAAAGCCATTTTGTATTGAACAGCATAAACAATTATTGCATTTATTGCAGCATGAGTTAGAACCGCGCTTGCAAGATGTCTTAGACTTACAAAAAAAGCTGCATGCACTGCAATGATCGGACGATCTCCGCCCATTGCAATCCGTGAGCAACGCATCAAAAGCGCCCTTATAGTTGTGAATTCCATAGAAAAGTATTTATGTTCATCTAAACGCTTCAACACTAACTGCTGCCCCGATAGATTCGGATTAGTCTTACATAAGCTCTGCGTTCGTATAGCATTGCCAACTCTCAATGCTCCTTTCACGATTAGGTTGAAAGTGAGCCAAAGTTTAATGAAATCTAAATTCTTGGCAAGTATTTGTTGTGAAATGAAACGATTTAAGCTGAAAAAAATGGTTATTTTTTGCTATAAATTGCTATAGAAAATGTAAAAGAATTCAATATCCCCTACCTGAAGGCATAGGTATCTACACAACTTTAAATATATATAATCAGTTGGTTAGGGAAATATAGTCGGTTTTTCATAAAGATAATCACCTTTACGAGGTGAGTTTTGACACTCAATGCAGTCAGTTGTTAACCAGAAATCATGAATAATCGAATTTAACCAATTGTTTTATAAGTCATTAAACTTGTGTAGATACTTATGACCTGAAGGAAGGGGCTTTACGGGTTTTACTGAAAAATTATCGCATCAATCATGAAAGGACTGATAGAATAACTTTGTTAATGCGCACGAAATACACTTTACTTTAGAGGCCTGATGCCAATGTGCTTTTGACTTTGCCGTCAAAATAATCCACTAAAATCCCCAAACTAACCCAAGGTTATATTCTTATGAAAAAAAAATTATTGATGGTAGGTATAAGTTCGGTTCTTTTGACGGCTTGCGTCACTGATCCTTATACAGGGCAATCCAGTCTCGGCAAAACAGCTATGGGCGGCGGATTGGGCGCGGCAGTCGGCGCAGGCGCGGGAACACTGTTCGGTGGCAACGATCTTAAAAATGCCGGATTGGGTGCTGTAGCCGGTGGCCTCGTTGGCGCGGCTGTAGGAGCCTATATGGATCACCAGCAACAAGAGCTGCAAAAATCGTTGCAAGGTACCGGTATCGAGGTGCAAAGAACAGCAGAAAATACGCTTAATTTGACCATGCCGAGCAATGTTACTTTTGCGTTCGATTCGGCAAATTTAACGCCGGAAGCACAAGGTGCTTTAGATTCTGTCGCCAAGGTATTAAATCAATATCCCGAGTCAACCATTAATGTAACCGGGCATACCGATGATGTAGGCACGGATAGTTATAATCAGGCCTTATCTGAACGACGCGCCGCCAGTGTTGCGGGTTATTTGGCTCAACATAGCGTCAACTTATCCCGTCTCACCCAACAGGGTATGGGAGAGAGAATGCCGAAAGTGTCCAATGTGAATGAGGCAAACCGGGCGCAAAACCGCAGGGTAGAGTTGGCTATTGTCGCCAATACAAATGCCGGTGCTACTCAACAACAACAGCAACAGCCTCAACAACAAGGTTACCCGCAGCAGCAGGGCTATCCTCAACAACAGGGTTACCCGCAGCAGCAGGGCTATCCTCAACAACAGGGTTACCCGCAGCAGCAAGGCTATCCTCAACAACAAGGTTACCCGCAGCAGCAAGGCTATCCTCAACAACAAGGTTACCCGCAGCAGCAGGGCTATCCTCAACAACAAGGTTACCCGCAACAGCCATATAACTATACTCAATAAGTAGCATGAGCGTAAACCGCCCCGTTGTACTTTCATTTTCCGGCCATGACCCCAGCGGAGGCGCCGGGGTTCAGGCGGATATTGAGACTTTGGTCAGCCATCGCTGTCACGCCGCCAGCGTTATCACCGCCTTAACCGAACAGGACACCCGGAATGTCAAAAAACTTATTCCGCAAAGCCCGGAAGCCATTATCAGTCAGGCCAACACCTTACTGGACGACCTGCCGGTTAAGGCGTTTAAAATCGGCTTGATCGGCCACCATGAAACCGCAGTCGCCATTCATGCGATAGTCAAACAGCACCCGCATATTCCGGTTATCTTGGATCCGGTATTGGCGGCAGGCGGCGGCGCTGAATTGTCCAACAATCGACTGATAACAACCCTCGTCGATTTACTACTGCCCTGCACTACTGTGTTAACGCCCAACAGCGAAGAGGCTCGCAAACTGACCGGATTGACCGACCTTAATGACTGCGGCTTGGCCTTGCTGGAAAAAGGCTGCGACTATGTGCTGATTACCGGCAGCCATGAAGCTACGCCGTCGGTCAGTAACCGGCTGTTCCATGACCGGCGCAGCTGGGAAACCTACACCTGGGATAGATTGCCGTTCAGCTATCATGGCTCCGGCTGCACGCTGGCTTCCGGCATTGCCGCTTTGATCGCACACGGCCTGGAGCCGTTGCAAGCGGTCATCGAAGCGCAGGAATACACCTGGAATTCATTAAATACCGCTTACCAACCGGGCAGAGGCCAGCACATTCCCAACCGATTTTTCTGGATGGATGAAGATGCATGACAAAACCTCCGGGAGCGGATTGGCACGCAAAGCGCCCGAAAGGGTGCGGGCAATGAAATTTCCTACTCGCGGGCTTTACGCAATCACCCAGACCGAAAACAAATCCGGCGACACCATTATCAACGAAGTTGCAGCGGCTATTAAGGGCGGCGCCGCCGTCGTGCAATATCGGGACAAAAATCCTGTTGATGCGCCATTTCTTGCCCGTAAACTGGTTAAAGTCTGCCATCAATATAACGTCCCGTTGCTGATCAATGATAACGTCGAACTGGCGATACTGGCAGGCGCTGACGGCGTTCACCTCGGCAAAGAAGACGGCGCGATTGCGCAGGCAAGAAAACGGTTGGGCAAAGATGCCATTATCGGCGTGTCCTGCTATGACTTTGTCGAGCAAGCCATAACAGCGCAAACACAAGGCGCCACTTATGTGGCTTTCGGGCGTTTTTTTCCGTCCAACTCTAAGCCACTGGCCGCGCCGGCCCATATTGAAACATTACGGCAGGCAAAATTGGCGCTGACTATTCCGATCGTCGCCATAGGCGGCATTTTGCCGGAAAATGGCGGACAATTACTTGCCGCAGGAGCCGATTTATTAGCCGTTATCGGTGGACTATTCGACGATCAACCGGAACAATCGGCTAGGGCTTACCAGGTCTTATTTAGCGATTAAATGCTTTAAATCAAGCCGGAATAATAGATCATGACCGACAATCGCAGAGCATTCATCAAGAAGTCTGTTGCCTTAAGTGCTTATTCAATTATCGCAACCAGCGGACTGCTATTCTCACCCGAGGCAACGGCAAAATGGCTCCCCGATACCACATCGACCCCTAGCCTACAGCAGACCCTAAAGCGTCTATTCAAAGACCAAGAAATCATCGCATCCGATAAAATCGACATCCTGCTTCCCAAGATAGCGGTCAATGGCGCAGCCGTCCCCATTACGGTCACCAGTACCCTGAAAGAGGTTGAAAGCATTGCGATACTGGTCGAAAAAAACCCGACACCCTTGGCCGCCAAATTTGAATTATCGCCAGACCTCGATCCTTTTGTATCGACCCGCTTAAAAATAGCCGAATCATCTGCGGTTCTGGTCATCGTAGAGACCAGCGAAGGATTTTACAGCGCCGGAGAAAAAGTCATCGTCACTCTGGGCGGTTGCTAGAATTCAGATGTCGAGCATCAAAATACGCACTAAGCGCAAGGACGGCAAAACCCAAATCAGGATACTGATAGCCCATCCGATGGAACATGGCCGTAATCGCGACGCCAAAACCAACACATTAATTCCCGCACATTTTATTCAGGAACTCACGGTAAAACTGAATAAAAACCTTATTATTACCGCCAAAACGGGTGCCAATATTTCCAAAGACCCTTTTTTTGCTTTTATGCTGAAAGGCGGCAAGGTCGGCGATAAAATCACCATCAGTTGGCTGGATAACTTAGGCAACAAAGACACTCAGGTTCACATTGTGTGAATAAACTTAATGTGGCCACATCCTCTGCAATTTCTTTAAAAAATTATCGTATACCTGATCATTTATACGATAACAAGAAATAAAGATGTTACCAAACATTGATATCGATAATTTAAAATGACTTTACCCGATTGAAACCAACGACGAGATAAAAAATCAATGAAATCTTACCATCAAGATTGTTCATTATGCCGAGTCATGCGTAGTTTGGCATTTACCGGACTGGGAATGGGCGTGGGTGCTGCCATTGCTTATATATTCGGTGCCTCCAGACAAAATATGATATTAACGGGCATCGTAGTTGCCGCAATATTGGTCTTTGGCTTATTTGGTCGTGAAAAGCGCCATTGAAAACACAAGCATTCACCTCCCCCTTTGGCCTAGCGCCATCAAAAAAGCCTTAAAGCTTTAATAAACTGATTGGGTAGCACAGCCTGGAATGATCAGGTCAGGAGGCTGTCCGAGAATAGAGATCCTACCCGGCAACTACTCCATACCTTGCTCTACCGCCTGTATTCTCAAAACGATTTTCCATAGCTACGGCTTCTATTCTCGGACAACCTGCTGGTTACAAACTGCCGGTTGAATATTCAACGGCTGTTGTTAAAACATTTTTTCTAATGTATATTTCAATCGTCTATTTGAAATGTACATTAGATTTTATCCATGCCCACTAAAATGATTCCGCCGCTAAAAACTCGCCAGCGCTTGCTGGTCACTGCTAGCCGGATTTTTGCCGAAAAAGGTTATCAGGATGCCACTATCGCGGAAATTTGCGAGCAAGCCGAAACCAATATCGCCTCGGTCAATTATCATTTCGGCGACAAGGAAAACCTGTACCTGGAAGCCTGGCGCTATGCTTTTCAGGAAGACTTGCGCAACCATTCCTCTGACGGCGGCATTGATCCCGAGACCTCCGCTGAAGTGCGTCTGGCCGGACGAATCAAATCATTGATTGCCCGGATTGCCGACCCCAACTCCAGTTTTTTTGCGATCGTCCACAAGGAAATGGCGCAACAAACCAGCCTGTTGCAAAAAATCATGGAGCAGGAAATCAACCCGGAACGTCAAGCCTTGATGGCGCTAATCAAGGAAGTACTGGGAGATAATGCGACCGACAAACAACTCCAGTTTTGTCATGCCAGCATCATCGGGCAATGTTTTCACTTGCTGAAAGTTAAAAACATGAAGTTGAACGATGAAACCCGTCGCTATGTCATGGACTTAAGCGACGCAGAAGCTTTTGCCGAGCATGTGGTGAAATTCTCACTGGCCGGTATGGCCGCGATTAGACATGACAACCGGCATTAACATAGTGACCTACACAAAACTAATCCTGCTGTTGTTACTGCCTTTAACGACTGCCTGTTCCGTCGATGTTAAAGATGTTCCGACGCCGGTTAATTTACCGGAAAAATTTTCCGTCACCGGACAGACCAAAACCCCCAATCAATGGTGGCTGGCGTTTAATGATGCGGAACTTAATCGCTTAATCGATCAGGCGCTGAATGAAAATTTCACGCTGCTTGCGGCATTTAACCGCTTGGAACAGGCTCGGGCCGTTGCCAAAAAAAGCGGCGCCGAACTGATCCCCGAGATCAACGGCAGTTTTGGCGCCGCACAAAAAAATACCAACACCCCCGCACTCAATAATTTCACTTTGGGACTGGCTGCCAGCTATGAATTGGATTTATGGGGTCGTATTCGCGCCAATATTCATGCAACCGAATTGGACTCCCAAGTCGCCGAAGAAGACGTTGCCAGCGCCGCCATTTCGGTGTCGGCGGAAATAGCCAGTAGCTGGTATAAGCTGGTCGAACAACGCCAGCAATTAAAGCTGCTTGACAGCCAGATAAAGGTTAACCGCGATAACGTTTCGATGGTAACCACCCGCTTCCGGCTCGGACAAGCGACCGCTGCCGATGTTTTCCAACAAAGCCAGTTACTGGAATTTGTGATCGGCAGTCAGCTAAGCGTTATCGCCAACATTAGGGTTTTGGAAAACCAACTGGCTATTTTAATCGGCAAATCGCCCGGTACCGTTGTTATACCTGAACAGGGTAACTTCCCGGCGTTGCCGCCTATTCCCGAAACCGGTTTAAGCGCCGATTTGATGCAGCGCAGACCTGATCTTCGTAAGGCCTATTTTCGCATTCAGGCGGCCGACCAACGGATAGCTTCGGCGATTGCCGACCGGTTTCCAAAGCTCAGTTTATCCGCAGGAATCGACACCAGTTCCCCTGATTTGCAATCGCTGTTCAATAACTGGATGGCGACGATTGCCGGCAATCTGGTCATGCCGTTAATAGACGGCGGCCGCCGTATCGCCGAAGTTGAACGCAATCAAGCCGTTGCGGCCGAAGCGGTGAATAATTACGCAACCGCCCTGCTCAATGCGGTTAAGGAAGTCGAAAACGCGCTGATCCAGGAACACCAGCAATATCAGCTTGCGCTTAATCTCGACAGACAGGTGCAATTATCCCAACAGGCCAGCGCCCAGATCCGCTCGCGTTATATTTACGGCGCCATGGATTTTTTGCGGGTGTTATCGGCGTTGCTCAGCCAGCAAAGCCTTGAACGCAACAGCTTACTGGCACAACAACAGCTCATCGACTATCGGATCAATCTTTACCGGGCCCTGGCGAGCGGCAGGAACTGAACCTTGATCCTTAATTTTTTTATCTTATCCCTTCCCCATGCTTAAAAAACTGATAAAACTGCTACCTGCGCTGCTGATTATTCTTGCGGTAAGCGGATTGTCTTATTATTGGATGACCCACAAACCGAGAGCCGACCGCGTCCCGCCCAAGGCCAGTGCGCCGCTGGTAGAGACCATCAAACCGGACGTCATTAACCATCAAACGGCTGTTTACGCAATGGGGACAGTGATTCCTTCACAAAGCGTCAATTTGACCCCGCGTATCAGCGGCTTGGTCGTCAGTATCAGCCCCAACTTTATTGAAGGCGGTATGCTGAAAAAAGGCGAGCAACTGGTTCAGCTCGATCCTACCGATTATCTGCTGACCATCAAACAAAGCGAAAACGAGCTTGCCAAGGCGCAATTCAACCTGAAACTGGAACAAGGACAACAAGCTATCGTCAAACGGGAGTTTCAATTATTGGGCACGGAGCTGACCGCCCAGGAACAGGAACTGGTGTTGCGAAAACCGCATTTGAATGCGGCCAAAGCCGCACTGGCGGCGGCAGAGGCCTCGCTGAAACAGGCGCAGCTGAATCTGGAACGCACCCGTCCGTTCGCGCCGTTTAACGCGATCATCACCACGCGAAATGCCAATATCGGTGCGTGGATGCCTGCCTTCTCAACCGGGACACCGTTGGCAAAACTGGTCGGAACCGACAGTTTCTGGATCAATGCGTCCGTCTCCGTGGATAAATTGCACTGGCTTGAAATCCCCGACATCAATAGCGACAAAGGTTCGCCAGTCAAAATAACTTACGAAACCGCTTGGGGTAAAAACACTTACCGATCCGGAATCATTAAACGCCTGCAAGCGGAAATTGAACCGGAAGGCCGTATGGCAAAGGTGATTATTGAAGTCGACGACCCGCTCAGCCAAAAAGCGTCCAACAAACATGCGCCGCCCTTAATGCTGGGTAGTTATGTGCATGTCGAACTGGCGGGAAACAGTCTTGACGATGTGATCGAACTCCCGGAAACCATCGTCCATGACGGGCATCAAATCTGGCTGATGACCGATAAACAAACACTGGATATCAGGGAAATCAATCCGCTCTGGTCTGAGCGAGGCCATATCTATCTGAGTAAAGACCAGTTACCCGATAATGCCGAAATTATCAGCAGCGACTTACCTGCACCGGTGCAAGGTATGAGTATTAAGACGAAGGACAAAAAAGTTAGCCCTTAGCCTTTCATCTTTCGCCCTGAACCTTATTATTTATGCAATCTACAGAAAACCAAGAAAATCAAGGTCCGATAAGCTGGATGGCCGGTCACGGCGTGGCAGCCAACCTATTGATGGCCGCTTGTATTTTAGGCGGCCTGCTGTTTATGTTCTCGATCAAGCAGGAGGTTTTCCCTGAATTTGAAACCGAGACCGTCACCGTCAGCGTTATTTATCCGGGAGCCAGTCCCGAAGAAGTCGAAAACGGCATTTTGCTGGTTATTGAAGACGCTATCAGCGGAATTGACGGCATCGACGAGGTTAATGCTAACGCTAAAGAGGGTGTGGGACTGGTCATTATTGAGGCTCAGAGCGATGCGGATATACAGCAACTGGTTCAGGATGTGCAACAGGAGATCGATCGCATTACCACCTTTCCGGCGGATGCAGAAGAACCCGACGTAAAAATGCTGTCCAGAAAACGTCGGAATATGTCGCTGGTGCTGTACGGTAATGCCAAGGAACAGGTTTTACATGAATTGGCTGAACAATTTCGCGATCAGCTGTTGCAGGATCCCAATATTACCCAAATCGAACTGGAAGGTATTAGACCTCTGGAAATCAGCGTTGAAGTTTCCCAGGAAAACTTGCGCCGTTATCGCTTGTCGTTAGCGGACATCGCCCAACGCATTCAAAATGCCAGCGTTGATTTGCCCGGCGGCAGTGTAAAAACCAGTACCGGTGAAATATTGATCCGCATGAAAGAACGCAAGGATTACGGCCGACAATTCGCCAATATCCCCATTATTACCGCCGCCAACGGCAGTGTCGTTTTGCTGGGCGACATAGCCACCATTGATGACGGTTATGCAGATACCGATTATTCCGCCACCTTTGATGGGCAACCGGCGGTCATGCTGCAAATTTACCGTGTCGGCAAACAAATACCGACACAGATTTCCGATGCAGTGAAGCGCCAGTTAGCGCGCGTTAACGCAGAATTGCCGCAAGGCATAAAAGCCGAAATTCGTTACGATGCTTCAAAAGCCTATCAACAACGCATCGACCTGCTGATGCGTAACAGCGCCCAAGGACTGGTGCTGGTGTTTATTGTCCTGGCTCTGTTTCTGGAGTTACGCCTGGCATTTTGGGTAATGATGGGCATCCCTACCGCATTTCTCGGTTCATTCCTGTTCCTGCCGCTGCTGGGCGTATCGCTGAATATGATTTCCCTGTTCGCGTTCATTATTGCGTTAGGGATCGTGGTCGATGACGCAATCGTAGTGGGGGAACATTTCTACCACTATCGCCAACAAGGTATGTCGCCAATGCAGGCGGCTATCAAGGGTGCCCGAGAAATGGCTGGGCCGGTTACGTTTAGTATTCTGAGTAACTGAAGTTTCCCAGTTTTTCAGGAGCAAGAATTTTAGAAAGTGGAAAAAATTTCGAAAATTTTTAGCAACTCTTAATACACGTCAATGCATCCCCAAATAATTCATTTACCCATTAAAAAACAATAACTTATTGTCGAACGAAGCCTTGTTTTACTGTATAATGCTAGCCTATAAGCCACTGATTATACGAATAAAACGACCTCATTTATGTTCATCCTACGCGATCTTTTACGTCCACTCCAAGCCCATTTTTCCGATACCGACCTAGGACGTGAGCGGGCCTCATTATTGGCCTACACCTTACTGGCGGTCATCGTCCCGTTCACCTCCTCCATGACCTCCAACTTACTGCGTTCCCTGGTAGCTTTGTTCGGTATTGAGATAAAAAAGAAGCGCTTTTACACGTTTATGGCGTCTTCGACATTGCCTTGGCAAAAGCTTTGGCAGACTGTTTGGGGATTGATACCCTCGCCTGAAACAGAAGGCCGGCTGTTAGTGGCGCTAGACGACTGCATCAATCCAAAGATAGGAAAAAACATCTTCGGTTGCGAGACAATCTTTGATCATGCCGCCAAAGCCAATCAAAGCCAGTATCCGTGGGCACAAAACTTTGTCGCGGTCGGCTTACTGAAGCAAGTTAAAGGTCGTTGGGCCTGTTTGTTTTTAGATTTTCGCTTTTACTTCGCCAAGAAAACCATTGACGCGGAAAAGGCTACCGCCAAAAT